>JAUSIF010000138.1 GCA_030648135.1 Xanthobacteraceae bacterium | reverse complement strand
GCCGATATTGTCGTTCGCGCCGGCTGGAGAAACGCGCGCTGGCTCGACGCCGACGGCAAGCCGGCGGATATGCTCGCGATTCTGCGCAAGAGCGCGGAGCGTGGGCTGATTGATCAACCAATTTGGATTGGGCGCAAATCGTGTGGCGCGACAATCTGGATGGGAGAGCGGCGACAATCAGAATGGCTTTGCAGCGGTCGCGACGGGAGGATGATTGTCGCGGCGCGACAATAACGCAAGAGGTTTTTTGTCGTCGTTGGTTTGATTGTCGCGGAGCGTCAATCAGGAGGTGCTTTTGATTGTTGCGCGTGAAGGCGGGCGGCCGGCGCCGCGTGCTTTTTCGACGGCGGCTTTTCGCCGATAGCTGTCGACGTTCATTTCGAGGATCGTCGAATGGTGAACGAGGCGATCGATGGCGGCGAGCGTCATGGCCTGGTCGGGGAAGATTTTGCCCCATTCGCCGAAGGGCTGGTTGGCGGTGATGAGCAACGATCGCCGTTCGTAACGGGCGCTGATCAGCTCGAACAGAACGCTCGTCTCCGCCTGATCCTTGGTGACATAGGCGAGGTCGTCGAGGATCAGCAGATGATATTTGTCGAGCTTGGCGATTGCCGCCTCGAGGGCGAGATCGCGGCGCGCGATCTGGAGTTTCTGGACGAGGTCGGTGGTCCTGGCGAACAACACGCGCCAGCCGTTTTCGATCAGAGCGAAGCCAAGCGCCGCCGCCAGATGCGATTTTCCGCCCCCGGGTGGCCCGAAGCATAGAAGATTGCCGCCCTTTTCGAGCCAGGCGTCGCCGGCGGCGAGCGCCTGCACCTGCGCCCTGGAGATCATCGGCACGGCGTCGAAGTCGAAGGTGTCGAGGGTCTTTCCCGGCGGCAGCCGCGCTTCCTCAAGGTGACGCGCGAAACGCCGCCGGCTCCGCTCCGCCATCTCCTGTTCGGCGAGAGCGGCGAGGAAACGGGCGGCGGGCCAGCCCTCTTTGTCGGCCGTCGCCGCGAGAGCGGCCCAGATGAGCTTGACGCCGGGAAGGCGCAGTTCGCCAAGCAGCAAATCGATGCGGGCGGCGTCGATCTTGTCGTTGGTTCTCATGCCGCCTCTCCTCGAGTCGCGGCGATCTCGTCGTAGACGGCCAAGGACGGGAGAGTGACGACGATGATCGGAACGGCGGCGGCCGACGGCTTGAAGCGTTCGGTCAGGGCCTCGAGGTCCGGCAGCCTGCCGGCGTCGAGATCGGTTTGAATAGCGAGAGCGAGTTCGGCTTCGCAGGCGCGTTCATGGGCGAGCGCCAGAAGGCCGACCATGGCGCGGCAGGCGCGCCTTTCGCCCACGCCAAGGAGGAGCGCGTCAAAGGCGAGAGCATAAGCGCGCCTGGGGAAGAGCTGATCGCGATAGACGAGATTGAGCAGCGCCATCGGCTTGCGGCGCAGGGAATGGATCACATGCCGATAGTCGGCGACATGGCCATGCTTGCCGTTCGGTCGGGGGCGGCCGCGCCGCAAGGTGACGATATGCGTCGAGCCCTGGAAACATTCGAGCCGGTCGTCATGAAGACGCACGCGCAGCCGATGGCCGATCAGCCGCGAGGGAACGGTGTAGAACACCTTGCGCACGGTGAAGGCGCTGGAGGAGGTGACATCGACGTTGACCTCCTCGTAATCGGCGGTCTTGCGGGGCGGCAGAGCTTTCAGCGCCGTCCGTTCCTGGTCGATGCGCTTGGCGTTGCGGGCGTTGTGGCGACCGACAATCTCGTCCACGAAGCATCGCCAGGCGGCAAGATCATCGAAGTCGCGCGAGGCGCGCAGCAACAGGGCGTCGGCGAGCGCTCTTTTCAAATGGCCGTGCGAACTCTCGATCGAGCCGTTCTCGTGGGCGACGCCGCGATTGTTGCGGGTCGGCGTCATGCCGTAATGGGCGCAGAGCGCCTCGTAGCGGCGCGTCAAATCCTCCTTCGCATCGGCATCGAGATTGCGGAAGGCGGCGGAGAGACTGTCGCTGCGATGTTGCTCTGGAACGCCGCCCAATGACCACAGGGCGTTTTGCAATCCTTCGGCCAGCGCCACAAAACTTTCGCCGCCGAGCACGACATGGGCGTGTTCGAAGCCGGAAAAGGGGAGGCGGAAGTGATAGAGCCGATGATCGAGCGGCTGGCCGGCGATGGCGACGCCGAGATCGCCCATGTCGGTGAAGTCGGACAGCCCCATCCGGCCGGGCGGATGCTCCTGGCGGAAGATCACCTCCTGGTCCGGGCCGTTCACCGCCCGCCACGCCCTGATGCGCCGCTCCAGCGTCCGCCGCATTCCGGCGCCGAGTTCCGGATGCCGGCGGATCATCTCCTCGAAAATGGCGATGGATCGTAAAGCCGGCGCGGCTTTCAACAGGGGAACGACCTCGTTCTCCCAGACGCCGGCGAGCGGATCGGCTCGGCGCCGTTCGCGTGGAGCCTTCTTTTGCGAGGGAAGCCGGGGGTCTTTTTCGAACCGGTAGGCGGCTGACGCGCTGAAACCGGCCTTCGCGCCGGCGACGACCGGCGAGTGGTTGCGACGAAAGTTCATGTAGAGCCTCATCTGACGATCGGTGACATGTCGGCCGGGCAACGAATCGGTCCTCTCAAACGGAGAAAAACCGATCATTGGCCGAGCCGCCGCTACCGCCAGACGGCGCCCTTCGGGCGCGCGCCGCCGCTGCTGGCGTGACTCCGGTCGGGCTACGCCCTCCCTCCGTCACGCCAGCAGCGGCGCTCTCTCATCCTGATTGTCGCTGGATTCTCATCCTGATTGTCGCGCCGCACCGTCTTTGGTCGTCCTCTTTCATGGAAGCACTATTCCTCTTTTTCCAAGTTCTCGATAACTCCGCCCGAACTCGAGGATGAGGTGGCTCGCCGCAATCTGAAACTTCACAAGATCGTGGGGTTCGACTCCGTGCTGCCGGATTTCTTGCATCCCTACTTTCCTCCGAGTCTGCTGTTTGCGATCGCGACCAAGGAGGAACGAAA
>JAUSIF010000125.1 GCA_030648135.1 Xanthobacteraceae bacterium | reverse complement strand
ACCACGCCGAGCCCGATGTCGCGGCCGAGCTTGAGCACATCCGAGCGGTTCGAGAACAGACGATTGAGGCCGTCGGTCGCAATGCCCATGGCGACGGTGTCGAACCGCCGCCAGCGCTCATAGCGCTCGAGCACGTCGGGCCCGCCCGGATCGAGCCCGAGCCGTGCCGCCTCGGTGACGCATTCGGCAAGCGCAGCGACGTCGCGAAGCCCGAGATTGAGCCCCTGGCCGGCAATGGGATGAATGACGTGGGCCGCGTCGCCGACGAGCGCGAGCCGCCGACCAACGAATGTCCGCGCAATGATGAAGCCGAGCGGATAGGCGCGCGGCCGCGACAGCAACTCGATTTCCCCGAGCTTCAGCCCGAAGCGGCGCTCGAGCTCGATATGGAACTCCTCTTGCGGCAGCGCGACCAAGCGAGCGGCCTCCGCGGCGGACTCGGTCCAGACGATGGAGGAGCGCCGGCCCGCAAGCGGCAGGATCGCAAAGGGTCCGCCCGGCAGGAAATGTTCCTCCGCGCATCCCTCGTGGTCGCGCTCATGGCCGACGGTGGCGACGATACCCGATTGGCCGTAGGACCAGGAAACCGTCTTGATGCCGGCAGCCGCGCGCAGCTTCGAGCGCGCACCATCGGCGGCGGCGATGAGGCGGGCTTCTATCCTTTCTCCGCCGGCGAGACGAACATCGACCGCCTTGTCTCCCGCCTCTAAATCTTCGACCTCGGTTGGAACAAGACGCACTCCCGCCTCTGCCGCCGCCGCGCGCAGGGCGACGAGCATGTCGCGGTTCTCCACCATGTGCGCGAACGGCTCGCCTTCTGCGATCTCCCCGTCGAAGGAGAGAAAGACCGGCCGCACCGCGTCCGGGAGCCGGCTGTCGGTGATTTTCATTTCCCGGATTGGCTGCACCGGACCAGAAAGCCGCTCCCATACGCCGAGCGTCACCAGCAACCGGCGCGCTCCGGCGGCGATCGCCGAGACGCGATCATCGGCGGCGGGCTCATTTGCGAGTACCGCGTCGCAGACAGCGACCGTGAACCCGGGCTTCAGCGCGCGCGCAAGCGCGGTGGCGAGTGCCAACCCCGCCACACCGGCGCCGGCGACAATTACGTCCATGCTATTTTCAGCGGCTTTTCGCGCCATAACCTATTCTAATCCACTCGCACGGAGCTGAGAACCACACTCGGCCTTGACGCCGCGTTCGAGCGGGCGCAATCCGCTTTGCCCGCCCGACCTCTCTCAAAGGCCTCATCATTCCATGGCGAGCGCCGTCCAAAGCCTCCTCGATATCCTCGACCTTGAGCCGCTCGAAGTGAATCTCTTCCGCGGCTTGAGCCCGCAGGTCGGCTGGCAGCGCGTGTTCGGCGGCCAGGTGATCGGACAGGCGCTGGTCGCCGCCACCCGCACCGTCGAGGGCCGGCCGGTCCACTCGCTGCACGCCTATTTCCTGCTGCCGGGCGACCCCAAGGTTCCGATCGTCTACGAGGTCGACCGCATCCGCGACGGCAAGAGCTTCACGACACGAACGGTGAAAGCGATCCAGCACGGCCAGGCGATCTTCTCCATGTCGGTTTCCTATCATCGCGAGGAGCCCGGATTCTCCCATCAGGCCGAGATGCCCAAGGTGCCGCCGCCAGAGGAATTGCCGGGTGAGCAGGAGATCAGGGAACGGGTATTGCCGTTGATGCCCGATCCGGTGCGGCGCTATTACGAGCGCGAGCGGCCGATCGAGCTTCGTCCGGTCGAATTCGCGCGCTATATCTCGCGCGAACATCGCGATCCGCGCTTCCACGTCTGGATCCGGGCGACGGCGCGGCTACCCGACGACCCGGCGATTCATCAGTGCGTGCTCGCCTATGCCTCCGACATGACGCTGCTCGACTCGACGCTCATCCCTCACGGCCGCACCGTGTTCGACAAATCGATCCAGGCGGCGAGCCTCGATCATGCGCTGTGGTTCCACCGTCCCTTCCGCGCCGACGAGTGGTTGCTCTATGCCCAGGACGCGCCCAATGCCGAAGGTGCGCTCGGCCTCGCCCGCGGCCTGATTTTCTCCCGCGACGGCAAACTGGTGGCCTCGGTGGTCCAGGAAGGGCTCATCCGCGCGCGCCAGCCCGAAAGCTGAATTTACCGGCCGAATGAGCTAGCCGGCCCCGAGATGCCCACAGCTTGGGCCGGCGCCTGAAGCCGCGGCAGTAAAACTGCTTAATTGCCGATCAAATTGCCGATATCCTATGCAGCAGGGTTCGTACCGGTGAGCCGGTTCCGAGACCCGTTGGGGAGCATTGATCGCAGCGCTGCGGTCACCAGGGGTTCGATCCATGAAACTCATCATCGCCATCATCAAACCATTCAAGCTCGAGAACGTGCGCGATGCGCTCACCAGCATCGGCGTGCAGGGCCTCACCGTGAGCGAGGTCAAGGGCTACGGCCGCCAGAAAGGCCACACCGAAATCTACCGGGGTGCCGAGTACGCGGTGAATTTCCTGCCCAAAATCAAGATCGAAATCGCCGTGCCGGCCAACCGGGCCGACAAGGTGGTGGAGACCATTATCACTGCGGCCAAGACCGGACAGATTGGCGACGGAAAGATTTTCGTCACGCCGCTCGACCACGCCGTTCGCATCCGCACCGGCGAGACCGATTCCAACGCGCTCTGAAGGCGCGATTTTTTCCAAAGGGGGAAACAATGAGATCGATTCTGGCCCCACGCAGCATGTTTGCGTTGGTCGTGACGGTTTTGGCAACGATCGCAGCGACACCTGCACTTGCAGAAGCATCGAAGATCGATCCGGCCGACACCGCCTGGATGATCTCGGCGACGGCTTTGGTGCTGGTCATGACTATTCCCGGCCTCGCGTGTTTCTACGCTGGCCTCGTGCGCAAGAAGAACGTGCTCGCTACCATGGCGCAAAGCTTGGCCGCGGTAATGTTCGTGTCGCTGTGTTGGGCGGCCGCCGGTTATAGCCTCGCCTTCACCGGCGAGGGCCCGGCGATTGGCTCCCTCGAACGTCTGTTGCTGCTCGGCATGGGCATGGAATCGGTGAACGCGCTCGCCAAGAATATTCCCGAGGCCTTGTTCATGACGTACCAGATGACTTTCGCGATCATCACGGTCGCGCTGGTCGCCGGCTCCGTCGCCGACCGGATGAGATTCTCCGCCTTCGTCTTGTTCGCCATCGGCTGGTTATTCCTCGTCTATGTGCCGGTCGCGCACTGGGTGTGGGGCGGCGGCTTTCTCGGCGCCATGGGTCTCCTCGATTTCGCCGGCGGCACGGTCGTCCATCTCAATGCCGGCGTCGCCGGGCTCGTCGCCGCCCTCGTGCTCGGTGCCCGCCGCGGCTATGGCAGCGAGAACCTGTCGCCCTATGATCTTACGCTGGCGGTGATCGGCACCGGACTGCTTTGGGTCGGCTGGCTCGGCTTCAATGGCGGTTCGGCCCTCGGCGCAAATTCGCGCGCGGCGATGGCGATCGTTGCCACGCATCTCGCCGCCTCCACCGGCGCGATGGTTTGGATGGCAGCCGAATGGTGGACCCGCGGCAAGCCTTCGGTGCTCGGCATGATTTCCGGTGCGGTCGCCGGTCTCGGCACCATCACCCCGGCTTCCGGCTTCGTCTTGCCGTGGCATGCCGTGGTGATCGGCGCCGCCGCCGGTCTAATCTGCTTCTGGGCCTGTACCTGGCTCAAGCAGCGGATGAAATACGACGATTCGCTCGACGTATTCGGCATTCACGGAGTAGGCGGTGCGCTTGGCACCACACTCACCGGTGTATTCGCGGTCGGCGCCCTATCAGCGTCGGCCGAATTGCCGGGAGGATCGCCGGGATGGATCGACGGCAATTTTGGACAGATTCAGATCCAGTTGATCGGCGTGGCGGTGACGTTGGTCTGGTGCGCGGTCGCGACTTACGCGCTGCTCAAGCTCATCAGCGTGATCGTCCCGCTGCGTGTCAGCACCGATGCGGAGCGAATGGGCCTCGACATTTCCCTGCACGGCGAAGCGGTGCAATGAGGCTCGGCCGATCGAACCGTCGGTCGGCAAATCAAATTTTACCCGCGTGCGCTCGAAAGAGTGCACGCGATTTTTTATCGGACGCTCATTTTTTCGGCCCCGAAAAAATGCTCAAGAATTAGGCAGTCCTGACGCATCTTTATGCCGGACTACGGCAAGGCCGATACTCGGACTTCCGAGCTATTAAAAAACATATTATTTTTCAATGTCTTCCGACAAAACTTCGCGGATTGGCACGCCATTTGATTCCTAGGGCCCGGCTTTCGCCCGGTGGCTCGATTCTTTCGAGTCTGCTGCGGCGGAGACCCATTGAAACACCCGGCCCGAACCGAGCCGGAATCTCACGGGGGACTAGGAATCACATGAAGATCGTCATGGCCATCATCAAGCCGTTCAAGCTGGAGGAGGTGCGCGACGCCCTCACCGGCGTCGGCGTACACGGGCTGACTGTTTCCGAGGTCAAGGGCTACGGCCGGCAGAAAGGACATACCGAAATCTATCGCGGCGCCGAATATGCCGTGAACTTTCTGCCCAAGCTCAAGATCGAGGTCGCGGTAGCGTCCGACCTAGTGAAGAAAGTGATCGCTGCCATCACGGCGGCCGCGAAAACCGGTCAAATCGGCGACGGGAAGATCTTCGTCTACCCGATCGATCACGCCGTGCGCATCCGCACCGGCGAGACCGATGACAATGCTCTCTGATTCCCGAAACGACCTCAGCAATATGACGGAGTTCTCAGCCATGACGTTCAAGAACTGGTTTCGAGCGGGCCTACCCGCGCTGCTGACGGCGGTATTCGTCGCAGCTCCGGCGTTCGCCGCCGCGCCGACCATCAACAAAGGCGACACGGCCTGGATGATGACCGCTACGGTCCTCGTCCTCTGCATGACAGTACCGGGACTTGCGTTGTTCTACGGTGGCCTGGTTCGCTCGAAGAACATGCTCTCGATGCTTCTGCAGGTCTTCTATACCGAGTGCATCGTTCTGCTGATCTGGGTGATTTACGGCTACAGCCTCACCTTCACGGGTGGGTCCGGCGCAACGGCGGATTTTATCGGCGGCTTCTCCAAGGCCTTCCTCGCCGGGATTACGCCTGACACGCCGGCGGCGACCTTCACGGTCGGCGTGGCGATCCCCGAAGGCGTCTATGTGATGTTCCAGATGACCTTCGCGGCGATCACCGCGGCGCTCATTCTCGGCTCGGTCGCGGAACGCACGAAGTTCTCCGCGATTGCCTTGTTCATGCCGCTGTGGATCACCTTCGTCTACTTCCCGATCGCGCACATGGTCTGGTACTGGTCCGGCCCTGACGGGATCGATGCGGCGGCCAAGGCGCTCGCCGCTGCGACCGATCCCGCTCTCAAAGCCAAGGCTCAGGAAGCTCTCGACGCGGTCTTGGCCGACGGCGGTTATCTCTTCAAAGCCGGCGCCATCGACTTCGCCGGCGGCTCCGTGGTGCACATCAATGCCGGTATCGCCGGCATGGTCGGCTGCTTGATTGTCGGCAAACGCATCGGCTTCGGCAAGGATGTGATGGCGCCGCACTCGCTGACCATGACCATGATCGGTGCCTGCTTGCTGTGGTTCGGCTGGTTCGGCTTCAATGCCGGTTCCAACCTCGAGGCGGCGGGCTCGGCGGTTGTCGCGTTCCTCAACACCTTCATCGCGACCGCTGCTTGCGCCATGTCGTGGATGTTCGCTGAGTGGCTCGTCAAGGGCAAGCCGACCGTGCTCGGTGCGGTGTCGGGCGCGGTGGCAGGACTCGTGGCCGTAACTCCGGCCTCGGGCTTTGCCGGAGCGATGGGCTCTCTCGTGCTCGGCCTCGTCGCCGGCGTCGTGTGCTTCTTCTTCTGCACGACTGTGAAGAACATGTTCAAGTACGACGACACACTCGACGTGTTCGGCGTGCATTGTATCGGCGGCATCGTCGGCGCGCTCGGCACCGGCATCCTCGTCAATCCCTATCTCGGCGGCACCGGCATCTTCGACTACACGATCAACAAAGTCGCCGATTACGACCTCACGGCGCAGATGATCGCTCAAGGCAAGGACGTGATCATCACGCTGCTCTGGTCAGGCATCGGTTCGGCGATTCTCTGGAAAATCGTCGACTTGTTCGTCGGTCTGCGGCCTTCGGCTGAAAAGGAACGCGAAGGTCTTGACATCTCCGATCACGGTGAACGCGCCTACACTATGTAAGCCATCATCCGGCGCTACCGCGCTGGAGGGCCTCAACAAGGGAAAGCCCCGGCTTCTAGCCGGGGCTTTCTTCATTTTGGCCGATGGTTAATCGGACCTTAACCAGGCTCTTTTTAAGGTCCGGGAACTTGGATCGGCATGCGGCTGAACGGAGCTGGCGAAGGGCGACCGTTCGCCGCCTATCTCGGTTGACGGAGACAGGAAGCAACCACGATGCGCACGACCTCGATCCGCGTGACCGATCTGCTGCCGGAGGAGATCCTCGGCGCGCTGCGCCGGCGTCTTGTCGAGCTCGGCGGGGTCGCGCTCATGGTTTTGTCGGCGGCGGTAATTTTCGCGCTTGCGACCTGGTCGGTTCTAGACCCGAGCTTCAATCATGCGACCGACGGCCCGGCGCGCAATCTACTCGGCTTACCAGGCGCGATCGTCGCGGATTTCCTGATGCAGCTGTTCGGCATCGCCGCCATCGCGGCGGTCTTGCCGATCGCGATCTGGGGTTGGCGATTCATCACCCATCGCGCGCCATCCCATGAAAAGTTCCGCCTCGCCGCCTGGATCATAGGTCTCCTCTTCAGCGCCGGGTTTGCCGCCTCGCTGCCGCAACCGCCGACCTGGCCGCTGTCGACCGGTCTCGGCGGTGTGCTGGGCGATGCATTGTTGAAACTTCCCTCGCTCGCTGCCGGTGGCGCGATCGCGAGCGAAATTCGTATCTTCATCGGATTGGTATTGGGCTTCCTCTCCATCATCGCGCTTGCGATCGCATCAGGATTGGGACTCCCCGCCCCATCCGTATACGAGGCGGACGATCCTCCGGGCAGAGCCGAAATCTCGCTCGGCGCCCTCACCCATGGATTCCTGGCGCTGAAAGCACGTCTGTTCGGCCGCCGGGTGGGGGCAAGCCGCGGTTCCGCTTCTTTACGGACGATCCTGCGCGAAATGTTCGGCAGGGATTACGATGAAGTCTCGTCCAACCGGCGGCGCGAGCCGACGCTCTCCGGCGCCGCGGACGATTTCAACGAGGACGATGAAGCGATCGACGGCCGTGACAGCCCGCACCGCCGCGCGCCCTCCCGCCGTTCCGCGCCGCGCACGCGCCGCGGCCGCTATGAGTTTCCTTCGCTCGATCTGCTCGCGCCCATCCCGCGCGAACGCGCGCCCGCCCTTTCCCGGGCGACACTCGATGAAAACGCGCGCATGCTCGAAAGCGTGCTCAAGGACTTCGGCGTTCAGGGCGAGATCGTGAACGTACGGCCCGGCCCGGTCGTGACGCTCTATGAGCTGGAACCCGCGCCCGGCATCAAGTCCTCTCGCGTAATCGGGCTTGCCGACGACATCGCGCGCTCCATGAGCGCGGTCTCGGCGCGCGTCGCCGTCGTTCCCGGCCGCAATGCCATCGGCATCGAATTGCCAAATCCCCGGCGCGACAAAGTGGTCTTGCGCGAATTGCTCGCGCAGCAAGATTTCTCGCGTTCGAATGCACGGCTGCCGCTCTGTCTCGGCAAGACCATCGGCGGCGAGCCGGTCATCGTCGATCTTGCGCGCATGCCGCATCTCCTCATCGCCGGCACCACCGGCTCGGGCAAGTCGGTCGCGATCAATACCATGATCCTGTCATTGCTCTACCACCTCAAGCCGGAGGAATGCCGCCTGATCCTGATCGACCCGAAGATGCTGGAATTGTCGGTCTATGACGGAATTCCGCATCTGTTGGCACCGGTCGTGACCGATCCGCGCAAGGCCATCATCGCGCTCAAATGGACGGTGCGCGAGATGGAGGAGCGTTACAAGAAAATGTCGAAGCTCGGTGTGCGCCACATCGAAGGCTTCAACGCCCGCCTCGCCGAAGCGCGCAAGAACGGCGAACGCATCATGCGAACGGTGCAAACCGGCTTCGACCGCGAGACCGGCGAGGCGATCTACGAGCGCGAAGAGATGCAGCTCGAGCCGCTGCCCTATGTCGTCGTGGTGGTCGACGAGATGGCGGACTTGATGATGGTCGCCGGCAAGGACATCGAGGGCGCGATCCAGCGCCTCGCCCAGATGGCGCGCGCCGGCGGCATTCATCTGGTCATGGCGACGCAGCGTCCCTCGGTCGACGTCATCACCGGAACCATCAAGGCGAACTTCCCGACCCGCGTCTCGTTCCAGGTGACCTCGAAGATCGACAGCCGGACCATCCTCGGCGAACAGGGCGCCGAGCAGCTCCTCGGCCAGGGCGACATGCTCTACATGGTCGGCGGCGGGCGCATCACCCGCGTCCACGGCCCCTTCGTCTCCGACCAGGAGGTCGAGCGGGTGGTGAGCTTCCTCAAGGCCCAGGGCGAGCCGGAGTACGTCGACGGCGTGACCGAGGAGGAGGCGGCGGCCGCGGGCGGCGACGAGGAGGGCGGCTCGGGCGACGATCTCTACGACCAGGCCGTCGCCATCGTCGGGCGCGAGGGCAAGGCCTCGAC
>JAUSIF010000123.1 GCA_030648135.1 Xanthobacteraceae bacterium | reverse complement strand
GAGGCAGGAAAGCATCGCGAGATTGCCAGATCGGCATGGACAGCCATCGGGCGGCTCGACCTTGTTCACAATTGGGTCGATTAGGCGCCCTAACATGTCCGCCGACAGATAATACCGTTTGCGTGAAGCTGGAGCGGCACTCGCGCTACACTCTATTCGTCCCGGTAGATTCGTTCCCTGCGCTCGTGCCGCATGTTCAATACACTTGAGCGCCACTCGCGGAGGATTTTAGCATCACTCGTCGCGATAAATCCGCTCGCGCCGCTCGTGCCGCTCCTGCGCCTCCACGGAAAGCGTCGCGATCGGGCGCGCCTCCAGCCGCCTAATCGAGATCGGCTCGCCGGTCTCCTCGCAGAAACCGTAGCTGCCCTGCTCGAGGCGGCCGAGCGCGGCGTCGATCTTGGCGATCAGCTTGCGCTGGCGGTCGCGCGCGCGCAGCTCGATGGCACGGTCGGTCTCCGAGGAGGCGCGGTCGGCGAGATCGGGATGGTTTTCGTTCTCGTTCTGCAGATGCTGCACCGTCTCACGGCATTCGCGCAGGATTTCTTCTTTCCAGCCCAGGAGCTTCTGGCGGAAATACTCCCGCTGGCGCTCGTTCATGAAGGGCTCTTCCTCGGAAGGCCGGTATGCCCTGTGTGTCAGCCCGTTCAGCCAACCCATCTGCGACGCCCCTCGCCTCAACCCACAGCCTTAGGCGCGGGCTTATAGCGATCCGGCTCGCCGCCGACAACAGCGAACAACGTCATCAAAATTTCACGAAATTTTTTGTCGCCAAGCGCCTAGCGCATGATCCGGCGAAGTGGGAACCGGTTCGCCGATAAGATCATGCGCCAGATGAATGAGTTAGCGCGCGAACCGCAGATAAGTTTACGCAATCTGCGCAAGCTTGATTGCGCCGCAAAACCGGTACCCACCCCGGATCAAGTCCGGGGCAGGCTTTTGCTGATCGCGCGCTAGCGGGCGCCCGCCGGCTGCCTTAATTACGCCGCCGGCGCGGCCGCGGCGGTGCGTTTGGCGAGCTCGACCGCGACCCTCAGCCCGATCGCGTCGAGCACATCGTCGAGCCCCGGCTCGCCCGAGCGCTCGGAAAGGCTTTTGAGCGTCACTTCCAGCCGGCGCAGGGTTTCCAGGCCGAGGCGGCCCTCCAGGATTTCGACCTTGAGCGTATCGAGCAGATCGAGCGCACTGCTGCCGCGGCGCGAAAAGCGGCGGCGGCGCTCGCCCGCGTCCTCCAGCCCCTGCAGCGCCAACAGCGCATCCACGCTGTGGATGCCCAAAGCGGCGCCGGCGGCGGCGGCGGGCCCCGCCGAGGCGGTTCCATTGAGCGAGAATCCGGTGGCTCCGGCCGCGCGCCGAGCTCCTCTGGCTGCCGTCACGCCATTCTGCACTGCGGGAAGGATGCGCATGGGGATGTCCTGGCTGATCGGGAGAAACACCAACGGGAATACTACTTACCAAACACCATTCTCATGGTTAATGGCCGGTAAACAGTCCGGCAAATCTTGCCCGGTCGGCATGAATGGCCCTCCGCGCGGCGGCGGCGTCCAATAAAATATCCATCTTTTTCAATGACTTGAAAAATAACGCACTTGGCACGGCGCTGGCATGGCTGTTCTCGGTCACATCCGACCATCGACCAGCTGGGGAGCCATGTCGATGCGCATCAAGTCTCTCATCCTTGCCGTCGCGGCGCTCGTCGCCGCCCTCGCCGTTCCTTCGACCGCGGCCCAGGCGGGCTCGCGCATCAAGGATCTGGCGGACATCGAAGGCATCCGCGAAAACCAATTGATCGGCTATGGCCTGGTCGTCGGCCTCAACGGCACCGGCGATGGCCTCAACAACTCGCCCTTCACCAAACAGAGCCTGCAGGCGATGCTCGAGCGCCTGGGCGTCAATATCCGCGGCGCTCAGATCCGCACCGGCAATGTCGCCGCCGTCATGGTGACGGCGAATTTGCCGGCCTTCGCCACCCAGGGAACCCGCATCGACGTGGTGGTCTCCGCCCTGGGCGACGCCAAGAGCCTGCAGGGCGGCACGCTCCTGGTCACGCCGCTGTTGGGCGCCGACGGCAATGTCTATGCGGTCGGCCAGGGCACCGTCGCGGTCGCCGGCTTCCAGGCCGAAGGCGATGCCGCCAAGATCGTGCGCGGCGTGCCCACCGCCGGACGAATTTCGAACGGCGGCATGGTCGAGCGCGAGATCGATTTCGCGCTCAATCGCATGACCTCGCTCCGGCTCGCGCTGCGCAATCCGGATCTCACCACCGCCAAGCGCATCGCCGGCGCCATCAACGACTTCATCGGCGCGCCGGCGGCCGAACCCATCGACCGCGCCACCATCACCCTCACCGTGCCGGCCAAATACCACGGCAACATCGTATCGCTGCTCACCGAGATCGAGCCGTTGCAGGTCGAGCCCGACCAGCCGGCCAAGGTCGTCATCGACGAGCGCTCCGGCATCATCGTGATGGGGCGCGACGTGCGCGTCGCCACCGTCGCCGTCGCCCAGGGCAATCTCCCCGTCACCATCAGCGAAGCCCCGAGCGTGAGCCAGCCGGCGCCGCTGTCGCGCGGGCAGACCCGGGTCGTGCCACGCACGCGCCTGACCGTGCAGGAGGAAGGCCGCAAGCTCGGCGTCGTCGCCGAAGGCATCTCGCTCAAGGAGCTGGTCGACGGCCTGAACGCGCTCGGCGTCGGCCCGCGCGATCTGATCTCGATCCTGCAGGCGATCAAGGCCTCGGGCTCGATCCAGGCTGAGATCGAGGTGATGTGATGGCGTCCCCCGCCGCTACCCCGACCACGGTCGCGCGCATGCCCGCGGCCGCGCCGATCGCCGCCGCCCGCATCTTCGGCGCCGACCGCACCAAGGCGGTAGCCAAGGAGTTCGAGGCGGTTTTCTTAAGCAATATGTTCGAAGAGATGTTCTCCGGCCTCGAGGACGAAGGTCCCATGGGCGCCGGGGCGGGCGCCGGAACCTGGCGGTCGCTGCTCACCGATGAATACGCCAAGACCATCGCCAAAGCCGGCGGCATCGGTCTGGCCGACCATGTGCAACGCCAACTCATCGCCTTGCAGGAGCGTAACAAATGAAGACCGCAACGAAAGCCCCGCACCAGATCAGCAGCCGCAACGAGGCGGAAACCCTGCTCGCCCGCATCGGCGACGCGATGGTGGCGCTGGTCAAGGTGTTCGAGCAAGAGACCCGCCTGATCAAGGCCGGCAAGCTTTCCGCCGCCGCCGAGCTCACGCCCGAGAAGACCGAGCTCGCCTCCCAATACCTGCGCGAGATCGAGGTGCTCAAATCGAACGCCGCCTTCATCAGCCGGACCTCGCCGGCGCTGATCGACGAATTGAGAAAGGCGCATGCCGCCTTCCGCGACATTCTCGGCCTCAATCTGCGGGTGGTGGCGACGGCCCAGTCGGTGGCCGAAGGCGTGATCCGCGGCGCCGCCGAGGAAGCCGCCCGCCGGGCCGCCCCCAGGCGCTATAGCGCCGACGGGCGCATGGCCGAGCGGCCGGCGAACCGTCCGGTGGTGGTCAGCCGCTCGAGCTGACGGCCGTTAACGGATTCTTGCCGCGCGCCGGCGCCGTTTACTTTCTTTTCATAGGCTGAGGCCCTGCGGCCTTTGTTCGCGGCTCGCGAACAACCCGAAACCGGGTAACGAGCCGTTAGGATTGCCGTGCGACAAACCCGGCACGACCGCCAGAACGGCGGCCGAAGTAATGTGTAACTCCTAGGAAGGGACATGATCCATGTCTAGTAACATCACACTTTCTGCAGGCGTACGGCAGAACTTGCTGTCGTTGCAGAATACGGCCGCCCTGTTGAGCCAGACCGAGCTCCGGCTCGCCACGGGCAAGAAAGTCAATTCGGCCCTCGACGGTCCGAGCACCTTCTTCACCGCCCAGGGTCTCAGCCAAAACGCCACTGACCTGAGCGGGTTGCTCGACGCCGTCGGCAACGCGGTCCAAACCATCGAGGGCGCGGACAACGGCATCACGGCGATCACCGATCTGCTCCAGGCCGGTAAGGCGCTCACCGACCAGGCCCTGCAGACCCCGACCACCGACAGCACCACGCGTGCGGACCTTGCCACTTCGTTCGACGATCTGCTCGCCCAAATCGACCAGCTCGCGACCGATGCCGGCTTCAACGGCGTGAACCTGCTCGATGGCAACGACCTGACCGTCAACTTCAACGCGGATGCTTCGTCGACCATCACCATCACGGGCGTGGACGATTCCACCGCCGGCGCTCTCAGTGTTGCCGGCGCCGTCAGCGCCTGGGCGGGCGACGTCGACATCACGGCGGCGCAGGACGATATCAGTGCCGCACTGACCACGCTGCAGACCCAGTCGAAGACGTTCGGAGCGAGCCTGACCGTTCTGCAGACCCGTCAGGACTTCATGAAGTCGATGATCAATACGCTGCAGGTCGGTGCCGACAACCTCGTGCTTGCCGACACCAACGAAGAGGGCGCCAACTTGACGGCCCTACAGACCCGTCAACAGCTCTCCATCGTCGCCTTGTCGCTGGCCAGCCAGTCGAACCAGGCAGTGCTCCGGCTGTTCCAGTAATCCTGCTGCAGCCGTATCGATGGCGGCGGGGCCTCACGGTCCCGCCGTTTTTCTTTTGGGTACCCCGTTGGCGGTGAGCCTCGATCGAGGCACGATCCGCAGGCAAGCTCTCTCGACGATTCGCAGGAGAGTCCGATGGGCCTCAAGGTCGAACTCAAGCCCGGCGAGCGCATGATCATCGGC
>JAUSIF010000115.1 GCA_030648135.1 Xanthobacteraceae bacterium | reverse complement strand
TTCAGTGCTGCACCACCACCGGCGCGCCGATATGGACGCGATCGAACAGATCGATCGCATCGGCATTATGCATGCGGAAGCAGCCGCTCGAGGCCGCGCTGCCGATGGAATAAGGCGCATTGGTGCCGTGGATGCGGTATTCGCTCCAGCCGATATACATCGCACGCAAGCCGAGCGGATTATGCGGTCCGGGGGAGACATATTCGGGCAGTCCCGGATTTTCGCGGCGCATGCGCGGGGTCGGCCGCCAGCTTGGATTGCTTTGCTTCGAACTCACCCACAACTCGCCCGACCACTGGAATTTCGGCTGCCCGACCGCGATCGGATAGCGCACCGCCTGGCCGTCGCCGAGCGTGTAATAAAGCCGCTTCTCCGAGGTGCGGATGACGATGGTGCCCAGGGCATAATCGCCGTCGAACTCTACGATCTCGCGCGTGGTCGAGGTGGGCTTCTGCGGCTGCGGGCGCAGCTTGGCGGAGGCCAAATCGGCCGTCGCGACCAACAACACCAAGGCTGCAACCGCGCCCGGGAGGATCCTCGCCTTCATTCCCAAATCCGTTCGATCATGTCCGTTCGATCAAGGCTTTGTCCGCACCCAGTGAATCATAGAGCCCACGCCCAAGGCAACCTATCCCCATTAACGATACTGCGTATCCCTCAGCATCCCGCGGCGCCGCCGTCGCTGCGCGGATCGTGGGCGCCATCGAGCGTCCCGTCGGGGTGGTACACCACCGCTCCGGCATGGCCCATGGTTTCGATATAGGGCTCGGCCAGTACCTCGACGTCATGACCGGCTTTCCTGAGCCGATCGACGACCGCCTCCGGGAAGCGCGATTCCAGCCGCAAATTGGTAATGGTCGAGCCCCAGGTGCGTCCGAGGATCCAGCGCGGCCGGTCGATCGCCTCGCCGAGCGGTACGTCATAATGGACGTAGCGGGTGAAGAAGGCACCTTGCGTCTGCGGCTGGCCCTCGCCACCCATGGTGCCATAGGCAAGAACGCGCCCGTCCTTGAGCACCGCGAGCGCCGGAATGAGGGTATGAAAAGGCCGGCGTCCGGGTTCGAGCGGGTTCTTGGCGCCCGGATCGAGCGAGAAGCTGATGCCGCGGTTCTGCATGACGATGCCGGTGCGCGGCAGCACGCAGCCCGAGCCGAATTCCCAGAACAACGACTGGATATAGGAGACGACGAGGCCGGAGGCATCCGCGGCTCCGAGCCAGATGGTGTCGCCCTCGCCCGCCGGCTGCGGCCAGGGCGCGGCACGGGCACGGTCGATCGCCTTCATCTCGCGCTCCAGCGCCGCGGGCAAAAGGAAGGAGCCCGGATCATGGCTGAGGCGGTCGAAGTCGGTCACCACCCGGTCGCGGATGCGGACGGCGCGTTTGGTCGCCTCGACGATCCCGTGCAGATGATCGAAGCCTTCGGCCTCGTGGACGTTGAGCCGCTCATAGATGCCGAGGATGATGAGCGCGGCGAGCCCCTGGGTGGGCGGCGGGGAGTTGAACGCCGTGCCGGTCTTGAGCTGGACCGAAAGCGGCTCGCGCAAGACCGCGCGGTAGCGCTCCAGGTCGGCGCGCACGACCGGGCTGCCGATGCGTTCCAGGTCGGCGGCGATCTCGCGTCCGATGTCGCCGCGATAGAAGTCGTCGAGCCCGGCCCGGACCAGCTGTTCGAACGTGTCGGGAAGTCGCCCGGTGGAGAGGACCGTGCCCGCCGTCGGCGGCTTGCCGTCGACGAGGTAGGTCTCGGCGAAGCCGGGCGCCCGGATGTCGGCTCCACGCTCGGTGGTGAAGCGCCAGGCCTGCGAGCGCGAAACCTTGGTGCCGGCGCGGGCGAGCGCGATGGCGGGCTCCAACAGCCGCTTGACCGGCATGCGTCCGCCGAGCGCGCGGGCGACTTCCAGCGCGAGCATCCAGCCGCCAACCGCTCCCGGCACGGTGACGGCGGCAAGCGGCCCCCGTTCCGGGATCTTCTCGTGCCCGAGCTCGCGGTAGAACGCGCGGGTAGCGCGCGCGCCGGCATAGCCGCAAGCCTCGATATAGCGGACCTTTCCCGAGGGCTCGCGAATGAGCCAAAAGCCGTCGCCGCCCAGATGGTTCATGTGCGGATAGGTGGGGACGATCGCGGCGGCGGCCGCGACCGCCGCCTCCAGCGCATTGCCGCCCTCGGCGAGCACATCGCGCCCCACCTCGGCCGCCGCGAAATGAGGGGCCGCGACTACGCCGCGGCGGGCTTTCAGGCTTTCTTGCGGCATTCGAGTGGTCCCTTAGCGCGGCGCGACGGGGTAAGAGCGGCTTCGGCTTGATTGAACGGGCTTTCCAAGCCAGATTGCGCGCCATTCTAGGCGGATGGATCGTCAAAGCGAACCCATTCCACTGCGGTAGGGAGCAGCAGCCGATGACCGAGAGTGCGCGCGCGTCGGGGCGGGTGAACTGGATCAACCTCGTGACGGTGGTCAGCGCCGCCATCTTGATCGGCACCGAGATCGTCGGCGTCGGTCTCGCCACCGGCTGGGCCATCGCCGGCATGTTCGGCCTCGGCGACATCGGCGCCTATGTGCTCGAGGCGCTGTTCGGTCTCGGCGCGCTCGCCATCGTCGTCGCCTTCGTGCGCTCCGCCTCGCGCATCGAGCCGTTCGTCGAGCGCTGAGCGGCTCCTCCTCCGTCCGACTGCCTTAAGGATCGATTCAGGTCTGCGTCATCGATGTGGCGTCGGAAAAAAATTTCCGCCGCGAGGCAAAAAACTCTTGCACCCGCGGTCGAATCCGCATATCTCGCAAGTTGCCCAAATTCGCACGTGCCTGTGGTCGCGTGCCGGTCGACAGAGACCCGGACAAGAGGCCGGAAAGCTGTCGGGGCAGACCGGTAGCCGGAGTCAACCGGCCCACCCCGCTCTCCGCGAGGGACGCGACTTAAAGCAACGACGTAGCGGGCCTTATTGGTCTCTACCGGCTGATGGACGAGCCGGGGGTTACTGAAGAGGCACTACTCTTGCCGGGCGTGCGGATTGGAGCCTTCCAATCCAAGCAACGGCGCAAGGTAAGACCGGCGTTGGCCGGATAGCGGGCGGAGACCCGCCATGGGTGAAGCGCATGCGCGCGGCGCCCTGGCATCCCGCCCAAGGCTTGGAATGGAAGGAGACAAAGAGTTGACAGAACGCATCCGCAAGTTCCTCCGCCGACGACGTGACGAGGGCCCTTGCCTCGTCGTTGATCTCGAGGTCATCCGCGAGAACTACCTCGCCTTCGCCAAGACGCTGCCTGATACGCGCGTCTTCTATGCGGTGAAGGCCAATCCGGCGCCGGAGATCCTGAAGCTTCTGGCCGAGCTCGGCTCCTCGTTCGATGCCGCCTCGCTGGGCGAGATCGACCTGGTGCTCGCCGCCGGCGCGACCGCCGACCGCATCTCCTTCGGCAACACCATCAAGAAGGAGCGCGATATCGCGCGCGCCTACGAGGCCGGCGTGCGCCTGTTCGCCGCCGACAGCGAGGCCGAGATCGAGAAGATCGCCCGCTCGGCACCCGGCTCCAAGGTTTTTTGCCGCATTCTCTGCGACGGCACCGGCGCGGAATGGCCGCTCAGCCGCAAATTCGGCTGCGCCCCCGAAATGGCGCCCAAAATGC
This sequence comes from Xanthobacteraceae bacterium, assembly GCA_030648135.1. Taxonomy (GTDB): domain Bacteria; phylum Pseudomonadota; class Alphaproteobacteria; order Rhizobiales; family Xanthobacteraceae; genus JAUSIF01. The sequence goes on along the minus strand of JAUSIF010000115.1, from coordinate 389 downwards.
TCGAGCACGCCCATCGGTTGGGTTTGGTTGCCCACGGCATTTCCTTCCACGTCGGTTCGCAGCAGAACGACGTGAAGGCGTGGGACCGGGCGCTGGCGACCGCCGCGACGATCTTCCGCGACCTGGCGGAGCGCGGGCTTACGCTCTCGATGGTCAATCTCGGCGGCGGCTTTCCGGCCCGCTATCGCCCGGACGTGCCGAAGGTCCAAGTCTACGGCCGCGCGATCTTCCGCGCGCTGCGCAAGCACTTCGGCAACCGCATCCCGGAGACCATCATCGAGCCGGGCCGCGGCTTGGTCGGCGACGCGGGCATGATCGAGGCCGAAGTCGTGCTGATCTCAAAGAAGTCCGAGGACGATCCGGTGCGCTGGGTCTATCTCGACATCGGC
>JAUSIF010000102.1 GCA_030648135.1 Xanthobacteraceae bacterium | reverse complement strand
GCGCTCAAGTTTCCCAGCTTTGAGGTCGACGGCATGCGGCTGATCAAACGCCTTACGCTGGTGATCGACGACGGCAAAATCTCGAAGGTTTTCTATCCGGTATTTCCGCCCGACCGGAGCGCGGCGGAGGTTGTCGCGTGGCTCAAACGCGATCCGCCACCGGCGGATCGGGGCGCATCTTAGACCGCGATCGATTGAGATTGAATCGGGATCGCGGTCTAGCTTTTTTTGAGCATGATCTTTTCCGAAAACCGGTTCCCACCTCCGGATCAAGTCCGGGGGCAGGCTTTTTCGGGATCATGCTCTACCTCAACTTGTCCTCGAGATCGGCGACGGGATATCCGAACGCTTCCAGCCCGGCTTCGAGGTAATCGGCGAGCAGGGGGATGCCGAGCAAATAGGCTTCCGTGCGGTTGACGCGTTCGCTGCGCGCGGTCGCGAGCGCCTCGTCCCAATCCTCGAGCGCATAGGTTTCGCGGCCGACCCAGGTGAGCGCCACCAGATTCGCCTGTTCGTCTTCGTTGAGCCCGCGAATGAAGCTTACCAGCTCGTTTTTCGTCGAATCTTCGCGGCGGTCTTCGAGAATGCTGCCGGCGTCCTCGTCCGCCGCGTCGGAACCGCGATCCTCGTAGGTCGCGACCTTGCCGTCGTATTCGCGCGCCTTGATGATCACCCAGGCGACCTTCTCCGGCGAAATGTCGAGCGTGGGCATCGATTCCTCTTGCATCAAAACCAGCTGGCTAAGGCCGGCCTAGTTCGAGAGATGCGCCTTGACCGCCGCGAACACCGCGCGGAACATCTCCGGCGTCAATACTCCCGTATTGGTGTTGTAGCGTGAGCAGTGATAGCTGTCGAATAGGGTCAGGCGCTGCGCGACCCGGTGCATGGCGCCGTGGGCGAATGGCGTGTGCGCGCGCTTCAATCCCAGCGCGACCACCGCGGCGTCATGGGCGATGCGGCCGAGCGCGACGATCGCGGCTAAACACTGCATCTCCGCGATGGTCGCGGCCAGGAAACCGTTGCAGGCGCGGATTTCGTCGGTCGCCGGCTTGTTCTCGGGCGGCACGCAGCGCACCGCATTGGTGATGCGCGCATCGAGGAGCCGGAGCCCATCGTCGGGCCGGGCGGCGTATTCACCGCGCGCGAAGTCGAATTCGATCAGCGTCTGGTAGAGCAGGTCGCCGGCGAAGTCGCCGGTGAAGGGCCGTCCGGTGCGGTTGGCGCCCTTCAAGCCGGGCGCCAGACCGACGATGAGCAACCGCGCCGCGCGCTCGCCGAAGCCCGGCACCGGCGCATTGAACCAGGCCGGCGCTTGCGCCCGGTTCCGTTCACGGAAAGCGACCAGGCGAGGGCAAAACGGACAGTCGCGGGCGGGCTCGGCCGCCTTGGCGGCGGCGTCCGCGCGCGCGCTCACCGATCGGCCAGATCGTCTTCGTCTTCATCGGCGGCACCGGCACCGATGGTGGCGGGCGCCGGCGTCTGCCGCTGCAGGAAGCTCGGCGCGTTCTGCATGCGCGCGGCGCGTTCGGCCGGGTCGCGGCCGATCTTCGGAATCAGCTCGGCGAGGTCGAGGAAGATGTCGGCCTGCCGGCGCAGCTCGTCGGCGACCATGGGCGGCTGCGTGACGATGGTCGAGACCACCGTCACCCGCACGCCGCGGCGCTGGATCGATTCCACCAGCGGACGGAAATCGCCGTCGCCCGAAAACAGCACGATGTGGTCGACGTGGGCGGCGAGCTCCATGGCATCGACGGCCAGCTCGATGTCCATGTTGCCCTTCACCTTGCGCCGGCCGGTGGAGTCGGTGAACTCCTTCGCCGGCTTGGTGATGACGGTGTAGCCGTTGTAGTCGAGCCAATCCAACAGCGGCCGGATCGAGGAATATTCTTGGTCCTCGATCAGCGCGGTGTAATAAAACGCGCGCAAGAGGTTGCCGCGGCTCTGAAACTCCTTCAGCAGCTTCTTGTAGTCGATGTCGAAGCCGAGACCCTTGGTGGTGGCATAGAGATTGGCGCCGTCGATGAACACAGCGGTCTTCTCGGAATTCTGCATGGCAATCTCGCAAAGTAAGGTTGAACGGAAACACTGCCGAAAAGCGGCACGGTATCGGCGTCCCTAGCAGACCTTTGTTGCCGAACCAAGGCACGATTGCAGAGCAAAAGCGCCGCAGGCCGTTTTCACCGCAACTTCGAATTGTGCGCAGTTCTTGCGGCAACAATAAGGGGGAGAAAGCGCTCAAGATGAGCCGGTCGCGGGATGGAAGCGGTTGTCGGTAAGGCTGCGTAGATTGTCCGCCGCGCGCGATGCCGGCGGCAGCGCCGCGCACGATAGGGTCATCGCCATCTACGCGGGCTAAGCGACCGCATCCGCGTCTCGCGCAATAACTCGGCTCCGATGCGCTGTCCGGCGACGGATCCAGCTTCGACGGATCGAGGGCGCTAGCCCGCGATCGATTGAGATTGAATCGGGATCGCGGTCTAGCTTTTTGATTGAGCATGATCTTTCTCGCCTCGCTGTCGCTCCGGCGCAGCGGGCTTCGCGAAGGCGGGAAACTGGTTCCCACCCCCGGATCAAGTCCGGGGGCAGGCTTTTTCGGGATCATGCTCTAAACCGGTGATGACACCGAAGTAATCAGCCGGATTCCGTATAATCGTGCCGGCGCGGCGCTTCGAGACCATGCCTTGATTCTCTCCCCGCAAGCCCGTCAAAAGGTCTGCCGGCTGGTCGCAGCGAGAAAACGCCTGGCTTTGGTTAATGACCGAGGCCATCGGAGCGCGACCGGGGGAGATAGGGGCCTAGCCGACTCCGGTCCGAGCCCGGTCGAACCCCCATTTTCTATCGATTCTACAGCCGTTTCTCTAGCTCTGTTGCCTGAAAGCACCAGTGTGACATCAATGTAGATTATTCAATCCGCCATTCCCGTGAATTCGGTATCCGCCTCTTTCCATTGCGGTTTTTCTACATTAATGTAATTTAATAAACGATTAAGGGGTTAGGGAACATCCGCATGGCGTACGGTCGTAGGGCGGGCGGCGTCGTTCTCGGCGCCGCGGTTTTTTATCTAGGTTTGCTCGCCGGCGCCGAGGCCGATCAAATCGGCAAGGCCGCGTCCGTCGTTCCCGCCTCGGATATCACGCGCGGCACCATCGTCCGCACGCTCACGATCAACGAGGCGCTCGAGCAGGATGATCGCATTCGCACGTCGAGCAAAGGCTCGACGCAGGTGCGCTTCCTCGACGACACCATGCTCACCATCGGGCCCGATTCCGAAGTCCTGCTCGACAAGTTCGTGTACGACGGAACCAAGGTGCAAAACCTGTCGGTGGAAGTGGTGCGCGGCGCCATGCGCTTCGTCAGCGGCACTTCCAACCGCGAGGCCTATACGATCAAGACTCCGGTCGCGACCATCGGCGTGCGCGGCACGGTCGTCGATATCCTGGTTCAGGGCAGTCAAACGCTGGCCAATTTCGTCGACGGCTCGGGTTTCAGCTGCCTGACGTCGGGGGGCGGATGTAAAGATTTCATCCCCGGGGGTCCTGGCTTTTCGATCGGCATAAACGGCTTCTCGCCGTTGTCGGCGGCCGAGGCCGCCAAGCTGTTGCAAAATACGAAGACGCTCGATGGCGCCCACTTGCAGCTGGCGCAGGCGAACGGCCAGAAGGGTAACGAGGCGAGCGGCGCGGCCGCCGGCGGCACGGGGTCGACCGGCGGCGGCACGGGCGGTCAAGGCGGCGGCACGGGCGAGGGCTCGGGCGGGAGCGGCACGGGGAGTGGCAATGGCC
>JAUSIF010000079.1 GCA_030648135.1 Xanthobacteraceae bacterium | reverse complement strand
TGCCCAGCACGCGCCGCACCGAGCCGGCGCGGATCGCCTCGATGTCCTTCGATTCCTGCAGGATTTCGCGAGACACGTTGAGCGGCAGGTCGTTGGAATCGATCACGCCGCGCACGAAGCGCAGGTAATACGGCATCAGTTGCTCGTCGTCGTCCATGATGAACACGCGCCGCACGTAGAGCTTGATGCCGCGCCGGTGCTCGCGGTCGAACAAATCGAACGGCGCGCGCGACGGAATGTAGAGCAGATGCGTGTATTCCTTGTTGCCTTCGACCCTGGCGTGGGCGTGGCACAAAGGAGCTTCGGGATCGTGCGCGACGTGCTTGTAGAACTCGTCGTACTGCTCCTGGGTGATCTCGGACTTGGGCCGCGCCCACAACGCGCTCGCCTGATTGACGGTCTCGTCGTCGTCGGTGAGCCGGTATTCCGATTTATCCTTGTCCCAGATCTCCTTTTTCATCGCGATCGGCAGCACGATGTGATCGGAGTACTTGTGGATGATCGCGCGCAGCCGCACGCCCGCCAGCAGATCGTCTTCGCCCTCGCGTAAATGCAGCGTCACCTCGGTGCCGCGCCCCGCGCGTTCCACCGGCTCTATCGTATATTCGCCGCCGCCATCCGACTCCCAGCGCACGCCCTCGCCCGCGCCAAGACCGGCGCGGCGCGTCACCAGCGTCACCTTGTCGGCGGCGATGAACGAAGAATAAAAGCCGACGCCGAACTGGCCGATCAGATGCGCGTCCTTGGCCTGCTCGCCGGTCAATTGCTTGAAGAATTCCTGCGTGCCCGATTTGGCGATGGTGCCGATATTGGCGAGCACCTCCTCGCGCGACATGCCGATGCCGTTGTCGGCGACCGTGATGGTGCGAGCCTGCTTGTCGAAGCTGACGCGGATTTTGAGCTCAGCGTCGTTTTCGAACAGCTCTTTATTGGTCAGCGCTTCGAAGCGCAGCTTGTCGCAAGCGTCGGAGGCGTTCGAGACCAGCTCGCGCAGGAAGATCTCCTTGTTGCTGTACAAGGAGTGGATCATCAGATCGAGCAGTTGCTTGACCTCGGCCTGAAAGCCGAGCGTTTCCCGGGTTGCTGCGGTCATGCGGGTTTCCTCCCCTGAATCAGTTGGTTACCATATAGGGGCGCGGCGCGCGAATTCAAGCCCCGGCAGCCGGCGCCGGTGGCGTTTTGCGGGGCTCGCCGGTAACATTGACAAACCCAAATCAAAAACCGAGGAGACTCACTTGAACCGGATTAAATTGATCCTGTCGGCCGCGTTATTGTCGCTGACGTGCGGCAACGCCTGGGCCCAGCAGCAGGTGGTAATCGTCACGTCGTTCCCCAAAGACCTGACCGAGGTCTACAAGAAAGCGTTCGAGGCCAGGAACCCCGGCGTCAAGGTCGAAATTCTCAGCCGTGGCACCTCGGCCGCCATCGCCTACACGCGCGAAGCGCCGGCGGGCAACAAACCCGATATTTTCTGGGCATCCGCCCCCGATGCATTCGAAGTGCTCTCGTCCGAGAAGCTGCTGCAGAAATTCGACGGCGCCAATAAGGAAGTACCCGCCAAAATCGGCAGCTATCCCATCAACGATCCGCAGGGCTATTACTACGGCCAGGCGCTCGCCGGCTACGGCATCATGTGGAACACGCGCTACATGAAGGCGAACAAGCTGCCGGAACCGAAGGAGTGGGCCGATCTCGTCAAGCCCGTCTATTTCAGCCACGTGGCGATCTCCGCGCCGTCACGCTCCGGCACGACCCACCTCACCATCGAAACCATTCTGCAGGGAGAAGGCTGGACCAAAGGCTGGAACCAGATCCTTGCCATCAGCGGCAACTGCGCTGCCATCACCGAGAGAAGCTTCGGCGTGCCGGACGGCGTCAACAACGGCCAGTACGGGCTCGGCATCGTGATCGACTTCTTCGGCCTGTCGGCGAAGGCCTCGGGATTCCCGGTGGAGTTCGTCTATCCCTCGGTGACCGCGATCGTGCCGGCCAACATCGGGCTGATCGCCAATGCCAGAAACAGCGAGTTGGGCAGGAAATTCATCAATTTCACGCTTTCGCTGGAAGGCCAGTTGCTGCTGCTCGAACCCCGGATCAGCCGCCTGCCGGTGCTGCCTTCGGTCTATGCCAAAGCGCCTTCGGGTTATCCCAATCCCTTCAGCGGCAAGATAAAACCCAAGGTCAACTTCGACTCCGACCAGTCGAAGTCCCGCTACTACCTGGTCAACAGCCTCTACGATCACACCATCACGTTCAGGCACAAGGAGCTGACGGCTGCGACCAAGGCGATTCACGACGCCGCGGCGAAACTCGCCGGCAAGAAAAAAGCGCAAGCGCAAAAGCTGCTGGATGAAGCGCGCGAGCTTGCGTTCACGCCGCTGGTATCGGAACAGAAAGCAAAGGAGAAGGATTTCCTGGCCCTGTACAGCGCCACCAAGCGTGACGCGATACGAGCCAAGGAAGTGACCGCGCTCGAGGAATACTGGAGCCGCAAGGCCCGGGAGAACTACATCCGGGCCGCCGAGCTTGCCAGCCAGGCCGCGGCGCTGGCGAAATAAGCCGCCTCATCACGCGGCATGACCATCCCCGCCGACCACGCGCAACGCCTCGTCCTCAACGACGAGGTCCACGCGCGGCCCTACGCGCAGGTTGAGGCTCCGGAGCGAATCTCGTTCCTTGCGCTGCTTGCCGCCGACGGCGGAGCAGGCGCGACCGCTGCGCTCGTCCGCCTGTTCGAGCGCATGGGCCGGCCGCCGCCGCTCGATGCGCCCCACGTGGCCGCCGACTTCGGGACGTTTCGCCTGAAGTGGGAGCGCCACACCGAGTTCACGAGCTATACCTTTTTTCAGCGCGGCGGATTCGACGCCCCGTTCGCGGCAAGCGCATTCGACGCGGTGCCCGCCGACTGGCTTGCGACGCTGCCCGGGGAAACCGTAGTCGCCGCGCAGGTCGCCGTCGCCAAGGCGCCCGAGCAACTCCCAGCAGTTTGGGAAATCGCCCACAGCTTCGCGGATAATCCCATCGTCGGTTCGGCGGTCGCATCGGGCGCGGCCTCCGTATTCACCGATTTCCGCGTCCATGCCGACCGCATGAGCCGCTTCCTGGTGCTCGACCGCGGCCTCGGCCGCTATCAGGCGGGCCGCGTGGTGCAGCGGCTGCTCGAGATCGAGACCTACCGCATGATGGCGCTGCTCGCTCTCCCGGTAGCGCGCCGCGCCGGCGGCGAGATCACCGTCGCGGAACGCGATCTGCTGGCGCTCACGGAGCGCATGGCAGGCACCGGCGCGGAGGACGAGCCGCAACTGCTGAACGAACTCACGCGACTCGCCGCGGCGGTGGAAAGCTCGGGGTCCGCGAGCAAGTACCGCTTCGGCGCGGCGCGCGCCTATTACGAGCTCACCCGCAATCGCATCCGGGAGCTGCACGAGGAAAGCCTGCCCGGTCTGCAGACCATAGGCGAGTTCATGGAGCGGCGGCTCGCGCCCGCGATGAACACGTGCGAATCGGTGGCCCGGCGCCAGGACGAACTTTCCGGGCGCATCGCGCGTTCCAGCGACCTGCTGCGAACCCGCGTGGACATCGAGCGCGAGCAGCAGAACCTGCAGGTGCTGGCGCAGATGAACCGGCGCGCCAAGCTCCAACTGCGGCTGCAGGAAACCGTCGAGGGACTGTCGGTCGCGGCGATCACCTATTACGCAGTAGGTCTTGTCAGCTACGTCGTCAAGGCCGCCAAAAGCCTCGGCCTGCACGTCGACCACGATCTGGCGGTCGGCGTGTCCATCCCGGTCGTGGCGGTGCTGGTCGCACTCGGCGTGCGCCACATCCGCAAGACCGTGATGCGGGCGACGTGAGTCGGACCGAATTCACCGTTTCCCAGGCCGCAGCCGCGCTGCTGATCGCCGCGTTTCTGATCGTTTTCCTCATCG
>JAUSIF010000077.1 GCA_030648135.1 Xanthobacteraceae bacterium | reverse complement strand
TCCGCAGGCGGCGGTCGCGGCCTTGATCGAGGGGCTCGAGCTGTTCGGTATCGGCGCGTCCTGGGGCGGCTTCGAGAGCCTCGCCATTCCGTTCGACTGCGCCAAATTTCGCACCGCGACGCGCTGGAATCCGGGCGGGCCGACGGTGCGTTTCCATATCGGGCTCGAGGATGCGGACGATCTCATCGCCGATCTCGAGCAGGGGTTCAAGCAACTCGCCGCCGCTTGACCCTGCGGGTCCTCGCTGCCGCCGGCGCACGCCGATCGCGCAGCACGAAAAAGAGATTGCGCAAATAGACGAACACGCCGAAGGCCTGGCCGGCGATGAACACCGGATCGCGGCGGTAGAGCGCGTAGGCGAGCAGCAACAGCCCGCCGGCGATCGAGAAGAACCAGAAGGCGATCGGGATGACGCTGTGCCCTGTCTTTTCGCTCTCGATCCATTGCACCAGGAAGCGACCGGTGAACATGATCTGGGCGACGAAGCCCAATATCACCCACCAGTCAAAGTTATTGATGAAGACATCGGTCAGGTAATCGCCGACGATGCGTTGCAAATCAATGAGCATCTGCCCGAACCTCCGTTGCTTCCGGCACGCCGCGGCGGCGCCGGATCAACCAGAACACGCCGGCAAGATCGAGGATCCCGATCCAGAGCCGGTTCCACATTCCATAGTGGCTTTGGCCGTGCTGGCGCGGCCGATCGACCACGTCGATATAGCGCAGCTCGCAGCCCTCGCGCCGCACCAGCGCGGGCGTGAAGCGATGCAGCGCATCGAAATAGGGCAACGCCAGGAAGACCTCGCGGCGGAATGCCTTCAAGCCGCAGCCGGTGTCGCGGGTGACGTCGCGCAGCACCGCGCCGCGCACCCTGTTCGCGATCCACGATTGAAAGCGCTTGAACGGCGAGTCCTTGCGGCCGACGCGCTGGCCGGCAACGAGGCCGACCGTGGGGCCGGCGGATTTGAGCGCATCGAGAAGCTTCGGGATGAAGGCCGGGTCGTTCTGGCCGTCGCCGTCGAGGGTGACGACGATGGCGGCGCGCGCCGCCCGCACCCCGGTGCGGATCGCGGCCGACTGCCCGCAACTCTTGGCGTGCTTGATCTGGCGCAGCCACGGCCGCGAGCGCGCGAGCCGGCTGAGCGTCGCCTCGGTCGCATCGGTCGAGCCGTCGTTCACGAATACCGCCTCGAACGGCTCACGCCCCTTGAGCGCGGCCGCGATCTCCTCGAGCAGGACCGGAATGTTCTCGGCTTCGTTGTGCACGGGCACGACCACCGAGACGACCGGCGGATCGCCCCGCATTGCCACCGCTTCGGACAAGACACCCTCTCACATGGATATCCCGGGTCGCTACCGGGCGGCGGCGTCTTAGCGCGTCCACGACCGCGGCGGCAAGCGGGGCGAGCGTAGGCGGTGGACGGCCCGCGTCAGCCGCCCTCCTTCGCCACCAGGATCAGGAACCCCACCCATCGCCAATTGCTGTAGTCGAATCCGCGGACCTCGCTGATGCGCGTGGCGGTCAGGCCGAGGGCGGCGGCACGGTCGGCAAAGGCGCGTTCTTCGCGGCGCTCGACGATGGCCACGCGGCAGCCGGGAAGGCGCAGGAATTCGGCCGCCCCGGCGCCGGGCACGAGCTTGGTCGCGGTGCCGCCCAGGAAGACGAGGTTCGGTTCGTGGTAGCCGGCGGAGGCGAGCAGCGGATTTTTGCACGGCGCCGCCCGCGCCGCCGCGACCAGGCGGGAGGCGACGGCGATGCCCTGAACCCGCGGGAGCAAGGTGTAGACGGCGATCGCGTTGGCCATCGCCGCGATCATGACGAGAACCAAGGCGCGCTCGGCGTTGTCCGTCAAGAGACGCCACCAGGCGAGCGCGCCGAACGCAATCCCGATCGCGGCGAAAGGCCAGAACGATTTGCTGAAGCGTCCCTCGAAAAACACCACGAGCAGGATCGCGGCCAGCGGCAACAGAATTGCGATCACCGGCCAGAGGAAGGCCGTGGCCTTGGTCCAGCCATCGGCGGGCGCGCGCCGCTCCAGCGCGAGCGCGATCAGGATCGCGAACGCCGGATAGAACGGCAGCACATAATGCGGGAGCTTGGTGACCACCAGCTCGAATACGATCCAGCCCGGCACGATCCAGGCGAGCAGAAAGCGAAGCACGGGCTCGCGCCGGTTGGCCCAGGCAAACGGAGCGGCGAGTGCGGCGAGCGGCGCCGCCGGCCAGAAGCTGATCCAGAACAGGAGCCAGTAATAACCGGGCGGCGCGCCATGCCCCTCGGCGCCCTCCGTCAGCCTGCCCAAAAAGTCGCGGCCGACCGATTGCCCGTAGAAGGCGCCCTCCGAGCGCGACAGGATGACCAGGAACCAGGGCAGCACCAGCACCAGCATCCAGATGAGGCCGAGCACGGGCTTCAAGCGCAACAGCCAACGCGCCGACCGGTCGGCGATCGCAAGCGCGGCCACCGTGAGCCCGACGATCAGGGGGATGATCGGTCCCTTGAGCAGGATCGAGCCGGCGATGGCGGTCCAGAAGATTGCCGCGAGCGGCCAGTCACCCGCCGATTGCCCGGGCGAGGTCCGCCCGAGATAGACGCGGGCGAGCGCGCCTTGCGCCGCGACCGCGGTGAGCAAGAGTGAGGCGTCGATGGTGGCGAGCCGCGCCACTACGCCCAGCAATATCGACGTGGCCAAAGCGAGCGCCGCCAGCATTGCGTAACGCCGGGAGACGAAGGCGAGCGCGGTCCAATAGGTGAGCAGCACGGCGCCGATCGCGGCCAAGAGCGACGGCAGCCGGTAGAAGACGATGCGGGCGCGCGCGTTTTCGAAGCCGATTTTCTCGGCGGCACGCACGGCGGCCGCTTGCAGCCAGTAGATCCCGATCGGTTTACGGTAGCGGGCCTGATCCTGCAGGCGGATATCCATATAGTCGCCGGTCTCGATCATCTGTTTGGTGGGTTGCGCGTAGCGGCTTTCGTCGCGGTTGCTCGGCGGCAACGAGGCGAAGCCCGGCAAGAGACAGACGAGCGTGACGACGATGAGCGCGAACGCGGCGCGCCGATGGGTGGCGCAGACCCAATCGAGGATCGCGTCCAGCCGGCCGGAGAGGTCGAAGGCCGGGGAT
>JAUSIF010000075.1 GCA_030648135.1 Xanthobacteraceae bacterium | reverse complement strand
CCGGGCTTCGGCCACGCCGCGGCGGGCGGAAAGGGCGCGCGCGCCGTCTTGGAAGTGCGCTCGCGCGAAGTGCCGTTCATCCTGGAGCACGGCCAGATCGTGGGCCGGCTCGTCTATGAGCGCATGACCGAACGGCCGACGACGCTTTATGGCGAAACGCCGGGCTCCAGCTATCAGGCCCAGGGCTTGAAGCTGTCAAAGCATTTCCGCCCGTTCGCGCGCTGAAGCGTGAACTCCCCGCCCTTGCCGCACGCCATGACGGTTCGTATCTTTGGAACGCGCGGGCGTAGTTCAATGGTAGAACGGCAGCTTCCCAAGCTGCATACGAGGGTTCGATTCCCTTCGCCCGCTCCAGCCCGCGCTGGGATCAGCCGCGAGAGGACACGCGATGAGAGAACTGGCTGAAGACCCCCGTTCCGCGTCCCTGCGGCGCATGACGTTCATCGCCTTGGGGACATTTTTTGCCGTTCTGCTCGCGGCCAGTCTCGCGCTATGGGCGAAGCTCGGCACCGTGGTGTTCTTCGAAACCGTCCGCGCCGGCATCGCCTATTGCTTCTGAGCCTGCGCGAAGGAAACGGCCGATGACGATCTATGCCCGCGTGCTCGCGCTGCTCGCCGCGTTCATTCTTGGCGGCGTGGCGCTGGTCGCGGTGGTGATGCTCGCTTTACCGGATCGCGCCGGCGTCGCCACCAGGCCTTCCGCGATCGGCGGCCCGTTCCGCCTCCTCGATCAGGACGGCCGCGCCGTCACCGATGCGGATTTCAAGGGCAAGCCCTTCCTGGTCTTCTTCGGCTTCATCTATTGCCCGGACATCTGCCCGACCACCTTGTTCGAAATCTCGGAAATGCTGCGGCGTCTCGGGCCCGACGCCGAGAAGACCACGGTGCTGTTCATCACCGTCGATCCCGAGCGCGACACGCCGGCGAAGATGAAGGACTATATTTCGAGCTTCCATCCGCGCATCTTCGGACTCACCGGAACCGCGGCCGAGATCGAAGCGGTGGTGAAAGCCTATCGCGTCTATGCCAAGAAAGTGCCGCTCGCGGGCGGCGGCTACACCATCGACCACAGCGCCGTGATCTATCTCATGGACAAGAACGGGCAGTTTGTGGCGCCGTTCAATATGAAACAGACGGCGGACGCGGCCGCGGCCGACTTGCGGCGGCGGCTCTGAGCGGGCGCGAGACGGGCAGCGCTGCTTCCACCGTCTCGGCGTAATGTGAGCTGCGTGCAAGCCCGTGCTCGGTCTTTTCCCAGACGTGCGGCGCGATCACGAGCTGGATCACCGCGCGCCAGGCCGCGAGCGACAACAGCAGCCAATAGATCGGCATGGTCACGAGCACCCAGGCGATGCCGAGCATTCGCCGCCGGGACAGGCCGACCAGGCCGAGGATCGCCGAGCCGACATAGCCGGCCACGAGCGTGGTGAGCGCCAGACCTTTCCGAAACATTTCATCGGCCGTTTCGCTCGGCGAGAAGAACTTTCCCGCCACGACGTCGTTGATCACGAAACCCAAAAACAGCGGATGCACGAGAGCGGCGAGCACCGTGCCGCCGACAATGAGTTGCAGCGCGATGAAACCGCGCCAGCCCAGCTCGCGCTTCAGCTGGCCGGGCGCGCGCATGTGCACGAGCCAGGTCTGCATCCAGCCTTTGAACCAGCGCGTACGCTGGCGCAGCCAGGGCATGAACCGCGCCGGCGCTTCTTCCCAGGTGGTCGAGGCGATGACGCCGGTGCGAAATCCGAAGCGCGCCAGCCGCATGCCGAGGTCGGCATCCTCGGTGACGTTGAACGGATCCCAGCCGCCGATCTCGCGCAGAGTCTCGGTGCGGAAATGATTGGAAGTGCCGCCGAGCGGCAACGGCAGCTTGAGATCGGCAAGCGCCGGCAGGAACACCTCGAACAGCCCGGCGTATTCGGCCGTGAAATGGCGAGTGAGCCAGCTGTCGGTCACATTGTCGACGGCGAGACGGGACTGCACGCAGGCAAGCTCCGGCGGCCCGTCGCGGAAGGCGGCAAGCGCCACCCGCAACTGGTCGGGCTCGGGCTCGTCCTCGGCGTCATAGACGACGACGAAGGAGCCACGCGCGAACGGCAGCGCCGCGGCCAGCGCCTTCGGCTTGGTGCGCGGGCCGGCGAGCGGCGACACGATCTCCTCGAACGGCGCCCCGAGGCCGAGCCCGGCCACGGCGGCCCGCGTCTCGGCATCGTCCGCTTCGACCACCAGCTTGATGTCGAGCTTCTCACGCGGATAGTCGAGCCGCTTCAGCGCCGCGATCAACTGCGGTAGCATCTGCGCTTCGCGATAGAGCGGCACGATGATGGTGTAGACCGGCAACAACCGCCCCGGCAGATCGAGCCGCGGCGAAGGCGACGGCCGGATGCGGCAGGAATGCAGCCGCAGCCCGATCCAGGCCAGGAAGGCGAAACCGAGAAACGCCTCGATGGCGAACAAGAGCTTTCCGGGAGCGGCAAGGGCCGCAGCGAACACCGTGATCCCGCTGAGGACGGCGAACCAGCGCAGGCCATGGCGGCCGCGCGCCACGGCGGAGAGCTCCGGCCAGCGGGCATGGAGGCCGAGCACCGCCTCGCGCGCGAGTTCGGTCGCGCCGACCCGGCGCACATGGGCCGAGAGCTTCTCCGGCGCCGCCATGCGTAGGTGCAAGGCGAGCTGCGGATCGCTTGCGAGCGCGCCGGCGAGGCGGCGGAGACCAAGCCCGCGCGGGGCAACCGTCAGTACCGTACGTCCGCCGGGTCCGATGCGGGCGAGCACGCCGGTGCAAGCCGCCTCAAGCAGACGGGACGAACGCGGCGGAAGATCGTCATC
>JAUSIF010000074.1 GCA_030648135.1 Xanthobacteraceae bacterium | reverse complement strand
TCCCGCCGTCATGGATTGGCTCGCCCGCGTCGCCGCCGAGCCCGGCCATGTGGCGATGAAGTACTGACCGGAAGGCGCGCTCGCCCGAGCGTAAACGCCGCCACGGTTTCGCCACCGGCTGGTCCGCTAGCGCCATGATCCCGACTCGGACGCGACTCGATCGGGCGCAAAAATCATCCAGCGGGCGATGCCAAATTCTGGAGAGATTCATGCGCGATGTTCGCGCTCTGATCGAGCGGGGTTCGATCGAGACCGCCGTACGACACCGGCGGGTCGGCTTCGCCTGGGCCGGCGCCATCGTTGCCGTCGCGCTGGTGCTGTCGATCTGCGCGCTGTTGATGGTGATGAGCGCCAATGCCGCCTTCGCCGCGCTGCATTGACGGTCAGGGCCAGACGGGCCTCGCCTGGGCGCATTCCGGGCCATCGCTCACTCGGCCGAACTTATTAGCGCAAGGACACTGGCGTTTGCGGCGCGGGAGCCGTTAACTTAAGCGGGTTCATCGCCGGAGCGCCGCCCGTGCCCAGATCTATCCTGCTTTCGTTTCTCCTCGTTTTCCTCGCCGCCCCCGCCCTGGCCGAGGAGAAAAGCGCCGTTGTCTCGAGCGACAAGGAAAAATTCCGCATCGAGATTATCGCGCGTGGGCTCGATCATCCCTGGGGCCTCGCCTTCCTGCCCGACGGCCGCATGCTCGTCAGCGAGCGGCCGGGACGGCTGCGCATCCTCGACCGCGACGGGAAATTGTCGCCGCCGGTCGCGGGCGTGCCGGCGGTGGCCGCGGTCGGCCAGGGCGGGCTGCTCGATGTGGCGCTGGCGCCCGACTTCGCCTCCTCCAAGCGGATCTATTTTACCTTCGCCGAGCCGCGCGGCGACGCCAACGGGACCAGCGTCGCCCATGCCCGTCTGGTGGAGGAGAAGGAGGCGGCCCGGCTCGACGATCTGAAAGTGATCTTCCGCCAGGAGCCGGCCATCCGCGGCGGATTCCATTTCGGCTCGCGGCTCGCTTTCGCGCGCGACGGAAATCTATTCGTGACGCTGGGCGAGCGCAATCTGAAGGATCCGGCGCAGGATCTTACCGGTCATCTCGGCAAGGTCGTGCGCATCCGTCCGGACGGCACGGTGCCGCCGGACAATCCCTTCGTCGGCCGCGCCGACGCGCGGCCCGAGAACTGGTCCTATGGTCACCGCAATCCGCAGAGCGCCGCGATTCATCCGGTGACCGGCAAGCTGTGGATCGTCGAGCACGGACCCAAGGGCGGCGACGAGATCAACGTGCCGCTCGCGGGCAAGAATTACGGCTGGCCGGTGATCGGCTATGGCGTCGATTATTCCGGCGCCAAGATTCACGAAAGCACCCACAAGGAAGACATGGAGCAGCCGATCTATTATTGGGTTCCCTCCATCGCCCCCTCGGGCATGGCTTTCTATACCGGCGACGCCTTTCCGGGCTGGCGCGGCAATCTGTTCGTCGGCGCGCTGGTGTTGAAGCACCTAAACCGGCTCGAGCTCGACGGCGAAAAGATCGTCAAGGAGGAGCGCCTGCTCAAGGATTTCGGCGAGCGCATCCGCGACGTGCGCCAGGGGCCGGACGGCACGCTCTGGCTCCTCACCGACGCCAGCGACGGCAAGGTGCTGCACCTGGTGCCGGCGAAGTGACGGTATCGCTTATCGGCGTTGTCCGCTTGCCGCCCGCTTGCTACCGTTCATGGCCTTCGGGCCCGTAGCTCAATGGTTAGAGCCGACCGCTCATAACGGTCTGGTTGGAGGTTCGAGTCCTCCCGGGCCCACCACAAATAGAGTTCAGGGAGGAAACGATGAAATCGACTTACGCCCATCTCTTGCGGACCGCGATCCTGGCCGGCCTCGCCGCCATCATCGGCGCCGGCGCAACTTCCGTATCGGCGCAGACCATCATCGAGGAATGGTCGACGGTGAAGGCACCGCCGGCGCCCGAGTTGAAGCCGGTCACGATCGACAATAAAACAACCGCTCTGCTTGTCATCGACATGGTCAAGCAGACCTGCAATCCGCAGGCGCGGCCCCGCTGCGTCGCATCGATCCCCAAGGTTCAGAAACTTCTGAACGACGCACGGGCGAAAGGCGTGACGGTCGTCTATTCGCTAGGTCCCACCGGCAATATACCCGACATATTGGAGGCGCTGGCGCCGAAGAGCGGCGAGCCAATCGTGAAAGCCGGGCCGGACAAGTTCGTCAACACGGAGCTCGAGAAGATGCTGAAGGACAAGGGCATCTCGAGCGTGATTGCGGTGGGGACGTTGGCGCATGGCGGGGTGATGCACACCGCCACCGCGGCCGCGCTCAGGGGATTTAAAGTCGTCGCTCCGGTGGACGGCATGTCATCCATTAGTCCTTATACGGAGCAATACGCGGCGTGGCATCTGGCCACCGGGCCCGTCTTCTCTGCCAATGTGACGCTTACGAAAATCGATCTGATCCGATACTAGCGCGTTACAATCGAGTAAAACGTAACTTGAGCATTTCGGGAGAACGCCTATGGGCAATCGCCTCACCCTCAGGGCCGCCGATGGTCATCAGCTCGGCGCCTATCGCGCCGACGCGGCCGGAATCCCGCGCGGCCGTGTCGTCGTCATCCAGGAAATCTTCGGCGTCAATCACCACATCCGCGCGGTCTGCGACCGGCTGGCGCAAGCGGGCTATACGGCGCTGGCGCCGCAGATCTTCGACCGGCTGGTGCGCGATTTCGAGTCCGGCTATTCCGAGCCCGAGATCGCCAAGGCGCGCGAATATATTCCGAAGCTCGACTGGGCCAAGGTCATGCTCGACATCCAGGCGGCCGTCGATCAGCTGAAACGCGAAGGACCGGTCGCGATCATCGGCTTCTGCATGGGCGGAACCGTCGCATACCTCGCGGCGGCGAGGCTCGGCGGGCTCACGGCGGCGGTTTGCTATTACGGCGGCATGATCGCGAAATACGCCGACGAAAAGCCGCGCTCTCCGACCCAGATGCATTTCGGCGCGCTCGACACCCACATCCCGATGAGCGACGTGGCGATCATCCGCGCCAAGCGTCCCGAGTGCGACATCCAGGTCTATGCCGGTGCCGGCCACGGCTTCCACTGCGACGAGCGCGCGAGCTACGAGCCGGCGAGCGCGAAGATCGCCTGGGATCGCTCGCTCGCCTTCCTCGCCCGCGCGTTCGCGGCCGCAAGGCCGAGCGCGCCGCCGCCGCGGCCGGTGAGGATGGCGATTGCCAAGCCGAAAAAGAAAACAAAAAAGAAAGCGAAGTCGAAGGCGAAAAAGAAGGCGGCGAGGAAATCAGGAAAGAAGAGCAAGAAGAAATCGAGAAAGCGACGGTAGATGCCCGGACAAATCGATCCGT
>JAUSIF010000067.1 GCA_030648135.1 Xanthobacteraceae bacterium | reverse complement strand
CTTGATAACGAAACCGACTTTCTCACCGCCGTGCGTGCCTGCTGGGCGGCGCTGTGGTCGACGAACGTGCGGCGTTACATGGCGACCCACGACCAGAACCCCTCCGAAACGGCCATGGCCGTTCTGATCCAGCCGCTCGTTTCCGCCTGTGCGTCCGGCGGCGGATTGAGCCACACGGCCGACGGCGAGATGCTCTTGAGCGCGACCTGGGGTCTCGGCTCCGCCATCGCCCAGGGCGAGGTCGTGCCCGACCGCATCGTGCTCGGCCGCAACGGCGAGCTCCGCGAGATCGAGGCCGGGCGCAAGGAACACCACGAACGCTGTGTGCATGGGCGCGGTGCCTTTGCGCAAGCCGTGCCGCTGGCGCTTGTCAGCGCGCCTTCGCTCGGCGCGGCGCAGGCCATTGAACTCGGACAGATGCTGCGGAAAGCGGAAGATGTTCTTGGCATGCCGGTCGAGATCGAATGGGCGCTCGATGATGTCGGATTCAAGCTCTTGCAGGCGCGGCCGCTACACGTGCAACCGGCCCATGTGCCGGACGAGATCTGGCTGCGCCATCCTGGTCTCAACGGGCATCCGGCCGGCATCGGCTGGGGCTCGGGACGCGCGGTGGTGGTGAATTGCGAATGCGAGCTCTCGCGCGTGGGTCAAGGCGACATCTTGGTGACGAAAGTGGCGGGTCCAGCGCTCAGTTACGTGCTGCCGCGCGTTGCGGGCGTGGTGGCGGAACTCGGCGGCAGCACCTCCCACCTCGCCTCGCTCGCCCGCGAGCGAGGCATCCCCATGGTCTTGGGCGTTCTTGATGCTACCCGGCGCATTCCGGACGGCGCGCAGGTGGCGGTAGACGGCGTCGCCGGCATAGTTCGCTGGATCCAGTGATGCGCCCACGCGTTTTCGTCACTCAACCGATCGCTGCTAGCGCCATCGAACGGTTGCGCGCCGTTGCCGACGTCGAAGTGAACCCGGACGGCAGCCGCGTTCCATCCAAGGATGTGCTACTCGCCGGCGTGCGCCGTTGCGATATCCTGTTTTCGTTACTTCACGACAAGATCGATCGAGACGTGATCGCGGCCAATCCCAAGCTCAAGGCCGTCGCTTCCATGTCGATCACGCCGGACAATATCGACATCGCCGAAGCAACGGCGCGGCGCATCCCGGTCACGGTGATCCCGGCGGTCGTTACCGAGGCGACGGCCGATCTCACCATCGGTTTGATGATCGCCGTCGCGCGGCGGATCCTGGAAGGCGATCGGCTTGTCCATTCGGGAGTATTTCCCGGCTCGCAATCAAATTATCTCGCGGGCTCCTGGGTCACGGGAAAGGTTCTTGGACTTATAGGCGGTGGCGGACGCATCGGGCGCGCCGTTGCCAAGCGCGCTCAGGGCTTCTCGATGCGACTGCTCTATTGGAGTCCGCGTCGCAAGCCTGATGTGGAGAAGGAATTAGGCCTTGAACACAGGTCACTCGACCAGCTGATGGCCGAATCAGATTTTATATCGGTGCACGCGCCGCTCAATCCCGATACGCGCCATATGATCGGCGATCGTCAGTTCGGCCTGATGAAGCCGACCGCCTTCCTCATCAACGCCGCCCGCGGTCCCATCGTCGAGGAGGCGGCACTCGTGCGCGCTCTCGCTGCACGGCGCATCGCGGGCGCGGGGCTCGACGTCCATGAACACGAGCCTCAGGTAGCCCCTGAACTTTTGAAAATGTCCAATATTGTCGTCACTCCGCATCTCGGCAGCGCGGTCGCGGAGCTCAGAGAGAAGATGGCGCACGTAGTGGTGGACAATGTCCTCGCGTTGCTGGAAGGTCGACAACCTCCCAATTGCTATAATCCCGAAGTCTTCAAGTCTTGAGGATATTGCGAGCTAAGATCGCAGCGGTGTTCGGAGCCTAGCCATGAGCCCGCCCTTGATTGCTGTCACCGACAGCCCGTTTCCCTCCCTCGACCCCGCCAAGGCGGCACTGGCGCGCTTGAAGCCCGAGCTGCGCATGGCGAAGAGCGCGTCCGCCGAGGACATCCTGGCGGTGGCGCGCGACGCCGATGCAATTCTCGTGACCTACGCCAAACTGCCCGGCGATCTGCTCCGCCAGTTCAAGCGCTGCAAGGTGATCGGCCGCTTCGGCCTCGGGGTCGACAACATCGATATCCCGGCCGCGGTCGAGCTCGGCATCACCGTGACCTACGTGCCCGACTATTGCATGCAGGAAGTCTCGGACCACGCCATGGCGCTCTTGCTCGCGCTCGCTCGCAAGGTTCCGTTTTCCAACAAGCTGGTGCAGTCCGGACGCTGGGAAGTGCCGCCGATCGTCCCGATCCGGCGCATTGCCGGACAAACCCTCGGCCTCGTCGGCTTCGGCAACATCCCGCGCGCAGTAGCGCCGAAAGCCAAGGCCTTCGGCCTGCGCGTCGTCACGCACGATCCTTATGTGCCGCAGGACGTGCTGAAGGCCGCGGGTGTCGAGGGCGTGAGTTTCGACAAGCTTCTTGAAATCTCGGATTTCGTCTCGATCCATGCGCCGCTGCTGCCGGCAACGCGCGGGCTGATCAACGCCGACGCATTCGCGAAGATGAAGAAAGGCGCGCTGCTCATCAACACCGCGCGCGGGCCGCTGGTCGACGAAGCGGCGCTGGTTGCGGCGCTCGACTCGGGCCATCTCGGCGGCGCGGCGCTCGACGTCGTCGCGATCGAGCCGCTGGCGAAGGATTCGAAGCTCCTCGGCCGCGACAACGTGATCCTGACGCCGCATACGGGGTTCTATTCGGTGGAAGCGCTGAACGAGCTGCAGACCAAGTGCGCGACCGACGTGGCGAGGGTCTTGAGCGGCGAAAAGCCGGTTTATCCGGTGAAGCCGGCCTGACTTATTCCGCCGTCCAGCCTCCATCAAGCACAAGCGCGCTGCCGGTCATCAGCGAGGAGGCTTCGGAGGCGAGGAAGACGATCGCACCGGTGATTTCGTCGAGCTGGCCGAGGCGGCCGAGCTTGATCTTGGACAAAACCTCGTCGCGAAATTCCTTGTTCTCGAAGAACGGCCGCGTCATCGGCGTCTCCAAAAACGTTGGGCCCAGACTATTGACGCGGATGTTGTGCGGGGCGAGCTCGATCGCCATCGCCTTGGTGAAGCCCTCCATGGCGTGCTTGGAGGCGCAGTAGACCGTGCGCCGCGCCGCGCCGACGTGCCCCATCTGCGAGGAGATGTTGATGATCGAGCCGGGCAGTTTTGTCTCGATCAGCCGCCGCGCCACCGCCTGCGCGACAAAGAAGGCCGCACGCACGTTGACGGCGAACACGACATCGAAATCTTCGACCTTGACGTCCATGAGGTAGGCCGGGCGGTTGGTGCCGGCATTATTGACGAGGATATTGAAAGGCTCCGCCGCGGCGATGGCTTTGCGTACCGCGTCGAGGTCGGTCACGTCCAGAGTGAGCGCTTCTGCCTGCTGGCCGCGGGCGCGGATCGCCGCCGCCGCTTTCTCGATCTCGTCGCGGGTGCGTGCCGCGAGCGTGACATGAGCGCCGGCTTCCGCGAGCGCCGAGGCGGCGGCAAGCCCGATACCGCGGCCGCCGCCCGTCACCAGCGCGCGCTTGCCGTCGAGCCGGAACGACGGGGTCTTGGTGAGTTCGACCGGAGGCACGACGCTCATGCCGCCGGCTGCGCGTAATCGACGTTGCGCCCGCCATAGCGGCGCACCCGCACGTTCGCCTGCTCGGCATGGGCCGAGAAGCCTTCGAGGATGCAAAGCCGCGAGCAATAACGGCCGATGAGATCGCTCGCCTCATTGGTCAGCACCTTCTGATAGGTGCAGGTCTTTAGGAATTTTCCGACCCAAAGCCCGCCGGTGTAATGCGCTGCCTTGCGGGTGGGGAGCGTGTGATTGGTGCCGATCACCTTGTCGCCAAAGGCGACATTGGTGCGCGGGCCCAAAAACAGCGCACCGTAGCTCGTCATATTGGCGAGGAAATAGTCCGGGTCCTTGGTCATCACCTGCACATGCTCGGAGGCGACGCGATCGGCCTCGCGCACCATCTCGGCATAGTCCACGCAGACGATGACCTCGCCGTAATCCTCCCACGCCTTGCGGGCGACGTCGGCGGTGGGAAGGATTTTGAGCAGCCGCTCGATCTCGCGTTGGGTATCACGGGCGAGCTTCTCGGAATTGGTAATCAACACCGCCGGCGAGGTCGGCCCGTGCTCGGCCTGGCCGAGAAGGTCGGTGGCGCAGATCTCCCCATCGACGCTGTCGTCGGCGATGATCAAGGTCTCGGTCGGCCCCGCCAGCAAATCGATGCCGACGCGGCCGAACAATTGACGCTTGGCTTCTGCCACATAGGCATTGCCGGGGCCGACCAGCATGTCGACGCGCGGGATCTGTTCCGTGCCGAGCGCCATGGCGCCGATCGCCTGCACGCCGCCCAACACGAAAATCTCGTCAGCGCCGCCGAAATGCATGGCGGCGACGATCGCCGGATGCGGGCCGCCTTGGAACGGCGGCGCGCAGGCGATGATGCGCTTCACCCCGGCGACGCGCGCGGTGACGATCGACATGTGCGCCGAGGCGACCATCGGATAGCGCCCGCCCGGCACGTAGCAGCCGATGCTCCCCACCGGAATATTCCGGTGGCCGAGGATGACACCGGGCAGGGTCTCAACCTCGAGGTCCAGTAGGCAAGCCCTCTGCTTTTCGGCGAAATTCCGCACCTGGGCTTGGGCGAAGCGAATGTCCTCAAGGTCGCGTTTGGCGACTTTTCCGACTGCGCGCTCGATCTCCTGCTCGCTCAGGCGGAAGCTCTTGGGTGACCATTTGTCGAATTTCTCGGACAGTTCACGCACCGCCTTGTCACGGCGCGCTTCGATATCGGCGAGGATTTGCTCGACCGTCTCGCACACCTTGGTGTCGGCATCCTTCACCGCGCTCGCATCGATCCCGCGCTTCAAATGACGAGCCATGACTTCCTCCCCCTTACCGATCAAGCCAATGACCGGTGAACCAATATTAATGCTTCGATGTTGCTCGATTGGCCAGCACGCAGCGAATACCGCCGCGTGGATCGGCTACGTCTCCGGTATAGCGCGGGATGAGATGGACGTGAACGTGCATGCGCGACTGGCCGCCGGCACTGCCGATATTGACGCCGATATTGTAGCCGTCGGGGGCAAACTCCTGCTCAATTTGTCCCTTGGCACGATCAAGCAGCGCAATTACGCATGCTTTCTCTTCTGCCGTCATATCAAAAAAGCTCGCTACATGTCGGCGCGGAATCACGAGAACATGGCCGCGACTCAAACTATTATTATCGTAGCGCACATAGCCAAGTTCATCATCGAACAGCACCATGTCGGGCTTGCACAGTTCACAGCCCCTCGGATCGTCCGACATCACTTGATCGCCTGCGGATTGATCGGCGAGCCGGTTCCACCGGTGATGATGAGCGGCGGCCCGCAGAAGAAGAACTCGTAGATCTTGTCCTTGGCGCAGTCTTCTGCGAGCTCCTTGAGGTAGAAGATCTCGCCCATGCATAGCCCCATGGCCGGGATCACCACCCAGTGCCAGGGTTGGTTCGCTTCCGTGGTCTCGTTCGGCCGGACCTCGACGCCCCAGGTGTCAGTGCATATCGCGGCGATCTGCTTCTCCTGGCACCAATAACAGTTCTCAAATTTGACGCCCGGCGCGTCGCCGCCGGCATAGCCGCCCCATTTCTTCTCCTGGAGGCAGCGTTCCATCTGTCCGGTGCGGACGATGACGAAATCGCCGCGCCGGATCTCGACCTTCTCGGCCTTGGCGCATTGGTCGAGCTCGTCATTGGAAATGCTTTCGCCGTCCTTGAGCCAGTCGACGCCGCGAAAGCGGGCAATGTCCAGGAGTACGCCGCGCCCGACCATCTTGTTCTTGGAATGCTCGATGCCGAGAACGTTCAGCCCCTTGGCATCGATGAGCTTGGCATCGTGACCGTTGTAGGCCTTGTCCTCATAGAAAATGTGCCCGAGCGCGTCCCAGTGGGTCGCACCCTGTACACACAGGTTGAGCGTATCGTCGGCATAGCGAATCTTGTTCCAGTCCTGCCGGCCGGCAATAGCATCGGTGCCGGTCGCGAGCATTTGATGGATTGGATTGAAGCGACCGCCGAACAGGCCGGTCTGCGGTCCGTTGCTGTCAAGTGGGATGCCGAGCGCAAACACCCTGCCGGTGCGGATAAGGCTCGCGGCTTTGACGATATCCTCGGGCCTGACATGATTGAGCGTCCCGATTTGATCGTCCTTGCCCCAGCGCCCCCAATTCTTGAGTTTTTCGGTTGCTTCGGCGATCGCTTTCTTGCCCACCCTGATGTCCATCGGCCTCATCCTCCCCTATTTTTCGTTGCGCGCCCACGAAGGCTAGCAAGAATGGCCGTTTCGTCCATCCGCGCGCTGGTTGCGGCCTCCCCGGCCGGCCATTCACGATTCAGCTACCAAGAATAGATCCGCTATGTTTACCAGAAAAAACCCACGGATTGCTTTTTATCAATGCAATCAAATTATTGGAAAGCATGTGGTTTCACCAAGCTTTCAACATGAATCAAAGACTCGGAATCATTTCCAGATTTCAACACTAGGCGACAACGCTTGTTCGCTATTGGTGCTGGCTCGCGAATGGATTGCGTAGCCAGGAGTGACTCCAGTGCGTGCGAGTACGATCGTGATGATCGCTGCCGCCGTTGTTTTCGGCGTTCTCGCGGTTTTTTTCGCGCAGACCTGGCTGAGCCGCCAGGCCGATTTGCGGGCCAAGAACTTCGAGGCCCAGAAAAAGACCGTGGCTACCCGTAATGTCGTTGTCGCCAAATCGCCGCTTCGGTTTGGAATGCCGCTCACGCCGCAGGTCTTGCGCGAGGTCGCCTGGCCCGAAGGAGCCATTCCGGCTGGAGCCTTCACCTCCATCGAGACGTTGCTTGCGGACGGCAAGCGCGCCGTGCTCGCCTCGATCGAGCCCAACGAGCCGGTGATCAGCTCGAAACTGACTGGCGCCGGACAAAAGGCCACTTTATCGGCCGTCATTCAGGACGGGATGAAGGCCGTCACCGTCCGCGTCAACGACGTCGAGGGTGTCGCCGGTTTCGTGCTTCCGGGTGATCGCGTCGATGTTCTGGTGACGCGCCAGGCGGAAAAAGGCTCCGGCAGCAACGACGTCGTTCTGCAGAACGTCAAGGTTCTTGCCGTCGATCAGATCGCGGATGATCGGGTCGATAAGCCGACGCTGGTCAAGGCGGTTACGCTCGAGGTCGACACCGTCGCCGCCCAGAAGCTCGCTCTCGCCGCTTCCGTCGGCAGCCTCGCGCTCGTTCTGCGCAAGGCCGGCGACCCCAACGAAGAAAACAGCCGTCGCATCACGCTCATCGATATCGGCAGCGGCAGCATGGGCACGGCTACGCAATCTCGCACCCAGGCCACGATCGTGGTCTACCGGGCCGAAAAAAAGGAAGAGTACAGCGTGCCGGTCGAGGGTACCGACCGGCGCTAAATGAACGGGGCAAATCGCGGGGATGTGCATCCGTAAAACGACAAGGCTCAAAATACTGCACGGGGAGGGATAACGTGTGTGACTCGAAAGATTATCAAGTTGCGACCGCCGGTCGAAAGCGACCGGATAAGGTCATGGAAACCGGGGCTCGTCTCAACGGGTTCTCGCCGTCGCGCCTGCGCTCGTTGCTGCCGTCGTTAATGACTGCAGTCATGGTCGCCGCCGCCGGTTTGCTGCTGCCACCCGCGCTCGGGAAAGCGCAGGCGCAACCGCAGCCACGGCTCGTGCAGATCGGCATCGGTAAGAATACGTCGTCGGTGAGTGTCGTCGTCGGCAAGTCGGAAAACGTCCGCACCGACACGAGCTTCATCGATGTGGTGGTGAGCGATCCGGAAACCGCCGATGTGCTGCCGCTAACCGATAAGTCGCTATCGGTTCTCGGCAAGAAGATCGGCGGCACCCGGGTCTCGGTCTATGCCGAGGGTAAGAAACTCGTGGGCGTTTTCGACGTCGAAGTGTCCTACGACACCACGAAGCTCTCCGGCGAGATCTCGCGTCAGTTTCCGAATTCCGGAATCAAGGTGACCTCCGCCAACGGTCGAATCATGCTGACGGGTACCTCGCCCGACGGCGTGACGCTCAACAGTGCGATGACGATCGCAAAGCAGTTCGGGCCGGACGTCATCAATTCGGTCAAGGTGCTTCAGCCTCAGCAGGTCTTGCTGGAGGTGCGGTTTGTCGAAGCCTCGCGCACCGCCGGACGTGAACTCGGCATCCGCTGGGACACGGTGGCGAATAATCTGACTACGAATATCGGCACCGCCGGCCTGTTGTCGGGCAACACGCCGTTTGGCGTCATCATCGGCAGCCTGCTCAAGGGCGGCGTGGATGCCGACGTGATCATCAAGTCGCTGGAGGAACGGGGCGTCGCTCGGCGTCTGGCCGAGCCGAACCTGGTCGCGCTCTCCGGCGATACGGCAAGCTTTCTCGCGGGCGGAGAATTTCCCTTCCCCGTCGCGTCGGCGCTCAACCAGATCTCGATCGAATTCAAGAAATTCGGCGTAGGTCTTGCTTTTACGCCTACCGTGCTCTCCAACGGCGTGATCAACTTGAAGATCGAGCCGGAAGTGAGCCAGCTCGATCCGACCAATGTCGTGCGCGTGGGCGGGATCGATATCCCCAGCCTGATCGTGCGCCGCGCCAATACCACGATCGAGCTGCGTGACGGTCAGAGCTTCGCAATCGCAGGCCTGTTGCAGAGCATCAACACGACCGATGCGCAGCAACTGCCGTGGCTCGGAAACATCCCGGTGCTCGGCGCGCTGTTCCGCAGCGCGTCCTATCAGAAGAAAGAAACCGATCTCGCCATCATCGTCACGCCGCACATCGTTCGTCCGGCCCGGCCCGGCGATTTGGTGAAAACACCGCTCGATAATGCACTGCCTGCGAACGACATCGATTTCTTCGTGCATGGCCGGCATGAACTGACGGCGGCGATGGCTGACGACCCATGGGGCAACTTGGCGGTTGCCGGCAATGCGGCGCTGTCCGGCCTTGCAAAGGCCCGGCCGTTCGCAGGCCACGTTCTCGACCTTCCGCAGGAGGAAACTCATGTCGCGCTTCAGTGAACGGTTTCGCCTTCGGTCGCTCATTCCGGCGATTGGATTCGCCGGAATGCTCGCCGGCTGCTCGACTCCGGATTTTTATCTGGACCGACGCGAGACGATCAGTTTCGGAGCGGGCGATGCGGTCGCGGCCAATATCATCACGCAGACCGTTGATCCGTGGCCTCGTGCGGCGGCCAACCGCAACATCGAATCGAACGGTGAGCGGATGCAAACCGCTGTCGAGCGGTATCGTCAGAATAAAGTCACGCCGCTCAAGTCTATCAGCACTAGTTCGGTTGAATTCACTCCGACGAATTCCGAATCGGCCACGCCGGCGACTACGAAATAACGAAGCGGTAAAACCAAGAAGTCGTGTGTGAACTGCGCGATGGCGAGGGGCGGAACGACCGCACCGGTCTGAACGAAGCGAGTGAATGTCCATGCTGAACGGCCAATCCGCACCGGCAACCAACAAAATTCGGGTGGTTGTGCTGACCGCTGATGCCGACTTCGAGGAGTTGGTGCGCTCCACCTTTGGCACCAACGCATTGATCGATCTCGCCCTCGTCAAAGGCGGACTCATGGGCGAGGAAGCCAAACTCGAAATCGGCAACGCCGCGGTCGTTGTCATCGATCTCGACGCCACCCAGCCGGAAGAGTTGCCGGCCTTGCAGCGGCTGATGGGACGGCTTGGCGGACGGCCGCCGGTGGTCGTGGTCACGCAGGCGTTCAACGAAGTCGTTGCGCGCAAGCTGGTGCAGATGCGGGTCGCCGATTTCATGGTGAAACCGGTGACGCCGATCGAGCTCGTCCGGGCCTGCTCGCGGGTCGCGCATGAGCCGAGCCGCGAGGAAGTGAAAGAGGCCGAGATCTACACCTTCCTGCCGGCAGCCGGCGGAGTCGGGGTCACTACGCTCGCGATCCAGGCGGCGTTGACTTTGCTCAATAGCGGGCCTCGGGGCAGCCTTTCGACCTGTCTCGTCGATCTCGATTTTCAGCATGGCGCCTGCGCCGACTATCTGGATCTGGAGCCCCGCCTTGTTCTGAGCGAGATCGAACCACGTCCCGAGCGGCTTGATCGCCAGCTGCTCGAAGTGATGCTGTCGCACCATTCCACCGGCCTTGCCGTCATCGCGGCGCCGAACCGTCCGGCCGATATGCGCTCCTTCGACCCCAATGTCGTGACGCGCCTGTTGGATCTGGTTTCCTCGCACTTCGACTACGTCGTGATCGACATGCCGAGGACATGGTTCACCTGGACCGACAACGTCCTGCTCGGATCGAACAAGCTCTTCATCGTCAGCGAGATGACGGTACCGGGACTGCGGCACGCAAAGCAACTTGTCGCAGCGATCTCCGAGCGCCTCGGACAGGCGCCGCATCCGCAGGTAATCGTCAATCGATTCGAACAGCGGTTTTTTGCTCCGGGATTGCGCCGTGCGGATATCAAACAAGCTCTCGGTGACGCCTTTGCCGGCGCGGTTCCGAACAATTACCGCCTTGTGCGCGAAGCCATCGATCGCGGCGTTCCGCTTGAGGAAGTGAAGCAGGGAAACAACGTCACGACCGAGCTGAAGAAGCTGATCCTTCCGCCGGTCGCCGCCAAACCCGCGGCTTCGAAGCCGGAAACGGCTCCGAAAGAGCGCAGTCTATTTCTCGCACGGTGAAGGTTGAGGATTAGACATGTTGGGCCGTTTCACCAGTCGCCAGGTCGTCGCGCCGGACCTCGTTCCGGCCATGGAGGAGCCTGCGCCGTCGTTTCTCGATGATGCATTGGTAAGCGTCGCGTCCGAACCCGCTGCGGAACCTTTTCAACGCGCCAATCCGCTGCTCAGCGAAAAGCTGCTTGATGCGAAAGTCCGGCTGCATCGCCGCCTGATCGAAGAGATCAATCTCTCGGCGCTTGAAAAGTTGCCCGAGGAAGAGAGCCGCAAGCACGTCCGCGGCCTGGTGACGCAATACGTCGTGGGCGAGCGCCTCGCACTCAATTCCCAGGAATTGGAAGACTTCACCGTCGAAATTCTCGACGAGATGATGGGATTGGGACCGATCGAGCCGCTGCTCAAGGACCCCACGGTCAACGACATTCTGATCAACGGTCACGAGTGCGTCTATGTCGAGCGTGGCGGCATGCTCGAGCCGACGCTGGTGCGCTTCAAGGACGAAGCTCACCTCCTGCGCATCGTCAACAAAATCGTGTCCGCGGTCGGCCGGCGGGTCGATGAGTCGCAACCGCTTTGCGATGCTCGTCTTCTCGACGGCTCGCGCATCAACATCGCGGTGCGCCCGATCGCGGTTGACGGTCCGCTGGTTTCGATCCGCAAATTCTCGAAGAAGCCCTTCAACCTCAAAAAGCTGATCGAAATCGGGGCAATCCGCCCGCAAATGGGTGAGTTGGTCGCCGCAGCGGTCAAGGCGCGCGTGACGCTCATCATTTCGGGCGGCACCGGTTCGGGCAAGACCACGATGCTCAACGCATTGTCGGCCTTCATCTCCGAAAAGGAGCGCCTGATCACCATCGAGGATGCGGCCGAGCTTCAATTGCAGCAGCCGCACGTGGGCCGCATGGAGACGCGGCCGCCGAACATCGAAGGGAAAGGCGAAATCCGCCAGCGCGAGCTGGTCAAGAACGCGCTGCGCATGCGGCCCGACCGCGTCATCCTCGGCGAGTGCCGCGGCGAGGAGGCTTTCGACATGCTGCAGGCCATGAACACCGGCCACGAAGGTTCGATGGCGACCATTCACGCCAATTCGCCGCGCGATGCGATCTCTCGCCTCGAGCAGATGATCGGCATGGCCGGCATGCCGATGACGATCGCGAGCGTCCGCGGCCAGATCGCCGCCGCCATCCGCGTCATCGTGCAGCTGCAGCGCATGTCCGACGGCAAGCGCCGCGTGACCAGCATCGCCGAGATCACCGGTCTGGAGAGCGACATCATCCAGATGCAAGAGATCTACAAGTACGTCCGCACCGGTACCGGGCCGGACGGAACGGTGGAAGGCCATTTCCAGGCGACCGGGGTGCGCCCCCGCTTCTTGGGCGATCTGATCGCCAAGGGGATCAATATTCCGGGCGCCTATTTCGACCCGTCGAAGCCGTTGTGACGCTCATGCCGTTCGAACTCGACGAAACTCACCTGTTCTATCTGTTTGCAGCGGTATCGGTCGTGCTCCTGGTCGAGGCGATCTATCTGCTGTTCTTTTCGGCGGCGTCATACCGCAATCGCGTCAATCGGCGCCTGCAATTGATGCACAATCAGCCGAACCGCGAGAACATCCTCATCCAGTTGCGGCGCGAGCGCGGGCTGACCAGCGGCGGCGATTTCAGACTGCCCATCCTGTCGATCAACCAGCTTATTCTGCAGTCGGGACTGACGATCGGAGTCTGGAAGCTCGCCATATTCGTCGCGGCCGGGACGGTCATCGTGTTCATCGCGGAACTGACCCTGCGCGGCGATCTCATCGAAGCGGCGTTGGTCACCGCCGTCTCCGTTCTGGTACTGCCGTATCTGGTGCTTCGATTCCTGCGCAACCGGCGTCAAAAGAAGTTCGGCGAGCAGTTTCCGGATGCCATCGACATCATCGTTCGCAGCTTGCGAGCCGGCCATCCGGTTCCAATCGCCATCTCGATGGTCGGGCGCGAGTTGCCCGACCCGATCGGCAGCGAGTTCGGCATGGTCGCCGATGAGGTCACCTACGGCGCGGAGATGGAGACGGCGATGCGAAGTCTCTATTTTCGCATCGGCCAGGACGATCTGCCCCTGTTCGTCACCGCCGTGGCGATCCAGGGTTCGACCGGCGGAAACTTGAGCGAAATTCTCAGCAATCTGTCCTCGGTGATCCGTCAACGATTTAAAATGCGCCGCAAGATCCGGGCCTTGGCGGCCGAGGGGCGTTTTTCGGCAATCCTTCTTTCAGGTTTGCCCATCGCCATGTTTCTCATTCTCAAAGTGGTGGCGCCGGACTTCTATGGAAAAATCTGGCACGAGGACGTCACGAAAATCGGGCTTGCGATCGGTGGTGCTTGGATGGCGCTCGGAAACTACATCATGTACCGCCTGGTGAATTTCAGGATTTGAGCGATGGATACGATCCTGGAATACTTCTTCTTCGATTATGCCGACGACAACTCCACGTTCATGTTGGGGTTGCTCGTCTTTCTCGCGGTTTCGACGCTCGCTTTCGGCGTCATGGCGGCGATCCGGGTGCGCGGTTCGGTGAAGCGCCGCGCCGCCGACATCGCTTCCGACGGCCCGCGCCGCTCCGCCGCCGCCAACTCGCGCTCGCTGCGCCACGCCAGCGTCAAAGCCGGTCAGCGATTGATCGACTACACGACCAAGCATTACTCGGCGTCGAACGAAAAAAACATGCGGATGTTGCGACGCCGTCTAGTCCAAGCCGGCTTCCTCGATCCGCGTACGGCCGCCTTCTTCTTCATCGCTCGCACGGCGTTGGCGGTGGGGTTGGGTGTAGGAGCGTTTTTCATCATTCCGATCGTTTCTCCGGACACCAAGGCGATGTTCTGGCCTCTAGTCGGGCTGTGCGGGCTCGTGGGTTATTTCTCGCCCGGCTTTTATATCAGCCGTCGCGTCACCAACCGGCAGACCGAGCATCGCGCCGGCTTCCCGGATTTCATGGATCTCTTGGTCGTGTGCGCGGACGCCGGATTGAGCATGGATGCGGCGCTCGATCGAGTCGGACGCGAGCTCACCGACTCCTATCCCTCGCTCGGGGCCAATATTCACATGACTACCCTCGAAATGCGCGCCGGCCGCTCGCTGAGCGATGCGCTGGAGCATCTCGGCGACAGACTAGGTTTGGAGGGGGCGCGCTCCTTCGCCACGCTGCTTCAGCAATCGGAAGAGCTCGGCTCCAGCATGACCGAAGCACTGCGGGTCTACAGCGACGACATGCGTCATAAGCGGCTCTCCCGCGCCGAGGAGAAAGCCTACAGCTTGCCGGCTAAGCTCTCCGTTCCGCTGGTGCTGTGCGTCTTTCCGGTGCTCGTGATCGTGATCATGTTGCCGGCCTATGTCCGCCTCAAGCTAGGCGGTTATTGACCGCAAAGGCTCGAAAATCTCGCCACAATCGCTTACCGCCCGGCGAGAAATTCTTAACCATCCTGCTCTAGCTTCCGACGGTTCGGTTTCCTCGGGAATCCGCGTCGAAAAGCCGCGCTGGAGACTCATCCGGAAAGGGATGGGCCCGATCTTTTCGCCGCTGGGAGCGTACCGATGCGAGTTGGAGTGGCACGGCTAGTCGCGATGGCCGCCTGTCTCTTGTGGCTGATCGGCTGCGAGAGTTCGAGCAGGACGGCGCAGCTGTACGAGCCGGCGGGTGGCGATCAAATGGCCACCTCATCCATAGAGCCGGATACGACCGGCTCGCTTTCGTCCATCGGATCCACCGCGCCCGAGCCCGGTGACGCGGGCCCCCTCAAGAGAGAATTGCTCGGCGGCGATCCCAACGACGATTTGAGTCTCGGCAAGCGGCAATATCGCGAGCAGAACTACGGCCTTGCCGAAAAGTATTTCCGCCGTGCCGTCGAGGCGCGGCCGCGCGACGCCGAAGCATGGGTCGGACTGGCGGCCTCCTACGACCGCCTACGCCGCTTTGATCTCGCCGACCGCGCCTACGAACAGGCGATCGCGATCCTCGGCCCCACCCCGGAAATCCTCAACAATCAGGGTTATTCCCTCATGTTGCGGGGCGACTACAAAATGGCCCGCAAGAAACTGGTTGCGGCCCAGGTCAAGGACCCGGACAGCAAATATATCCAGAACAACCTCGATCTGCTCGACGAGGCTGTCCGCAAGGGCAAGGGCGCCCGCTAAGACTTCCGACGGTCTCGCATCGCCTATACGGATCTGCCGGAGAAAATCCGCCCGTCACTCGGCCGCCGCGCGCGCCGGGCTCGCATGCGCCGACACGATGTAGTCCATTGCCGCCTGCACGCCGCCCTTCTTGTGCGGCACGCCTGCCAGGGCGAGCGCCATTTCGGTCGCCGCCAGTGCGCCGACGAGATAGCCGTCGTTGATGTCGCCGAGATGGCCGATGCGGAACATCTTGCCGGCGAACTTGGCGAAGCTCATACCGTAGGAAATGTTGAAGGTCTCGAGCGCCAGATTGCGGAACGCATCGGCATCGTGACCCTCGGGCATCATGACCGCGGTGATCGTCGGCGAGTAGTATTTCGGATCGCGGCACATGATCTCGAGCCCCCAGGCGCGCACCGCGCGCCGCGTCGCCTCGGCGAGGCGGGCGTGGCGGGCGAAGACGTTATCGAGCCCTTCCTCGTGCAGCATGTCGATCGAGGCGGAAAGACCGTGCAGCATCTGCGTCGCCGGGGTGTAGGGAAAGAAGCCGATCTTGTTCATGTTCAACATGTCTTCCCACGACCAGAACGACTTCGGCAGCTTCGAGTTCTTGGCGGCCGCGAGCGCCTTGTCGCTGACGGCATTGAAGGACATGCCCGGTGGCAGCATCAGGCCCTTCTGCGCGCCGCCGACAGTGACGTCGACGCCCCATTCGTCGTGACGGTAGTCCGTCGAGGCGAGCGAGGAGATGGTGTCGACCATGAACAGCGCGGAGTGCCCGGCGCGGTCGATCGCCTTGCGGATCTCGGCGACCGGCGAGAGGCAGCCGGTCGATGTCTCGTTGTGTAGTACGCAAACGGCCTTGATCTCGCGTGCCTTATCCTTGCGCAGGTGTTCTTCGACCGCCGCCGGGTCGGCGCCGATCCGCCAATCGGTCGCGATGAATTCGGGCTTGAGGCCGAGCTTCTCGGCCATTTTCTTCCACAGCGTTGCGAACTGGCCGGTCTCGACCATCAGCACGCGATCGCCCGGCGAGAGCGTGTTGACGAGCGCCGCCTCCCAGGCGCCGGTGCCGGTCGCGGTGTAGATGATGACCGGGTTTGTGGTCTTGAAAATGGTCTTGATGCCTTCCAGGCAGCGCTTGGCGAGCTTCGCGAACTCCGGCCCGCGGTGGTCGATGATCGGCGTGTCCATTGCCCTTAAGATGCGATCGGGTAATGGCGAGGGCCCCGGAATCTGCAGAAAATGACGGCCCGCGGTGCGTGAGATATTAGAAGCCATCAGTCTTGCTCCCAGCTAGCGTCATTCGTTCGGATCGTTCGCGCGTAGCGCCGCGCACCGTCCCGAACCGGATTCCATACAAGGCCCATCATCTGAATTATACTGCGGATTCAGTCAAGCGAACTGGCCAATAATGTCGCTGCGGGCGCTCGGACGGAGGAAATGCGGATGGCAAAACTGATGCCGGGCCTCGAGCGCCGGCTGAGACGCGAAGTGACCGGTGACGTGCTGTTCGATCGCTTCAGCCGCGGCCGTTACGCGACCGACGCGTCCTCCTACCAGGTCATGCCCATCGGCGTGGTGGTGCCGCGGACGGTCGAGGAGGCCGAACGCGCCATCGCGTTCGCGCGAGCGGAGGGCGTGAGCGTGCTCGCGCGCGGCGGCGGCACCTCGCAATGCGGCCAGACCGTGAACGAGTCGCTGGTCGTCGACTGCTCAAAGCATTTGACCCGCGTTCTCGATTTGGACATCTCCGGCCGGCGCTGCGTGGTCGAGCCCGGCATCGTGCTCGATGAGCTGAACCGCAAGCTGAAAGCCCACGGCCTCTGGTTCCCGATCGATGTCTCGACTGCCTCGCGCGCCACCATCGGTGTCATGGCCGGCAACAATTCCTGCGGCGGCCGCTCGCTGCGCTACGGCACCATGCGCAACAATGTGCTCGCGATCGACGCGGTGCTCGCCGACGGCACGCCCGCTCATTTCGGCCCGGTCGGCGATATCCCGCAATCCTCGCCGCTGCAGCCGCTCGCGCGCGATCTCTTGGCGCTCGGCAAGCGGGAGGCCACCGAGATCGAAGCGCGTTTCCCCAAGGTCCAGCGCCGCGTCGGCGGCTACAATCTCGACACGCTCGTCCCCGGCAAGAACGACGCCAATCTCGCGCACATCCTGGTGGGCTCCGAAGGCACGCTCGCTTTCTCCACGAAAATCGAGCTGAAGCTCTGGCCGACACTCGGCAAGCGCGCCGTCGGCGTCTGCCACTTCGGGCGTTTCTACGAGGCGATGGATGCGGCTCAGCATATCGTGAAACTCAAGCCGATCGCGGTCGAGCTCATCGATCGCACCATGATCGAGCTTGCGCGCGAAATCGACATGTTCCGTCCGACCCTCGAGCAATTCGTGCGCGGCGAGCCGGAGGCGATTCTCCTCGTCGAGTTCGACGAAGGCGAGGAGGAGAACGCACGACGCCTCGAGCGCCTGCACGAGTTGATGGGCGATCTCGGCTTCGGCTGGGACAAGAGCGGGGCGCACTGGGGCGGCGTGGTCGAGGTGCTCGATCCCGGCCTCCAGAACGCGATCGCGGACCTGCGCACCTCCGGCCTCAACATCATGATGTCGATGAAGGAGCAGGGCAAGCCGGTCTCCTTCGTCGAGGATTGCGCGGTGCCGCTCGAGCATCTCGCCGACTACACGACGCGGCTGACGCAGATCTTCGAGAAGCATGGCACGCGCGGCACCTGGTACGCGCATGCCGGCTCCGGTTGCCTGCATGTGCGCCCGGTGCTCAATCTGCGGCAGGAGAAAGATGTGCTGGCCATGCGCGAGATCGCCGAGGAGGCATTCGCCATGGTGCGCGAATACAAGGGCTCGCTCTCGGGCGAACACGGCGCCGGGCTGGTGCGCTCGG
>JAUSIF010000054.1 GCA_030648135.1 Xanthobacteraceae bacterium | reverse complement strand
GCGTTCTCATAGCATCGAACGGAGCGCCCGTTGAGGGCTCTTGGAAGGCGCCCGGCAGGATCAATTCTTGTCCCGCTGGATCCGTTTCTTCACGTCGGTTTCCCGGTCGGTGGCGTACTTTTTCAGCTGGTCTTCGATCCTTTTCTGCTCGACCTCGTTCAATACCGGCGGTTTGCTGTCCGGGTCGTCCGCCGGAGCGACCATGCTCGGATAGGGTGGCGGCGGGCCGGCTGGGGCCGGCGGCAGCGCGATATCGAGGAACGGAATCGGCACGTCGCCGGCGCAGCCCGCAAGGCCGAACGCGCCCAAGGCCGCTGCGAACAAGGCGGCTTTTGGTGTCAGACGGTGCCGTATCCGGCGGTTTCGGGCGCGCACTCGGATTCCTACCCCCATCGCGTCAGTTATACGATCCAGCGCCTTGAATATGTGGCCTATATGGCCGGCCGGTGTGTTGCCGCCTATTATGGCGGAAGCGCGGTGGGGCGAACAAGCCGGCGAGGCACCCGGGGGCCGGGGAAAGGTCCGGAAAACTCATGTACGGCAAGCCCGAGGACGGGTCCAAAAAGGCCGGATCGGTCGATCCGGAGGCCTTATCGCAGAACCTTGCCCGCTGGGTGGAGGAAGGCGGCCGGGCGCTCGCCGCTTACCTCAAGCCGCGCGAAGAGGGCGAGCTACGCAAGGAACTGGCCGAGGACATCAACGACGTGGTGAAGACGTTCGGCCAGGTCGCCGAATATTGGCTCGCCGATCCCAAGCGCACGCTCGAGGCCCAGTCGCGCCTGATGCAAGGCTATCTCGATGTGTGGGCCTCCACCATGAAACGCATGGCGGGCGAGAAGGCCGAGCCCGTGGCCACGCCCAACCCCAAGGACGCCCGCTTCTCCGACCCGGAATGGTCGCAGAATCTGTTCTTCGACGCGCTGAAACAGGCGTATCTGGTGACCGCCGATTGGGCCGGGCACATGGTGCGCGACGCCCAGAGCCTGGACGAGCACACCCGCCAGAAGGCCGATTTCTACGTGCGCCAGATCGCCGGCGCGATCTCGCCCTCGAATTTCGTATTCACCAATCCGGAACTCCTGCGCGAGACCCTGTCGCAGAACGCCGAGAACCTCGTGCGCGGCATGAAGATGCTGACCGAGGACATCCAGGCGGGCCACGGCGATCTCAAGATCCGCCAAACCGATGCGAGTAAATTCGAACTCGGCCGCACGCTCGCCACCACGCCCGGCAAGGTCGTGTTCGAGAATGAGCTGATCCAGCTCATCCAATATGCGCCCACGACCGAGAGCGTGCTGCAGGTGCCGCTGTTGGTGGTGCCGCCCTGGATCAACAAATACTACGTGCTCGATCTCACGCCCGACAAATCCCTGCTCAAATGGATGGTCGATCAGGGGCTCACGGTGTTCGTGGTGTCCTGGGTCAATCCCGACGCGCGGCTCGCCGGCAAGGGCTTCGAGGAATATATGCGCGAAGGCATCATCGCCGCGCTCGATGCCATGCGCGCGGCCACCGGCGAGGACAAGGCGCATGTCGTGGGCTATTGCGTGGGCGGCACGCTCGCCGCCGTCACCCTCGCCTATCTGGCCGCCCAGGGTGACGACCGGGTGCTGTCGGCGAGCTTCCTCGCGACGCAAGTCGATTTCACCTTCGCCGGTGATCTGAAAGTATTCGTGGACGAGGAACAGATCGCGGCGCTGGAGCGGCGCATGAAAGAAGTGGGCTTTCTCGAAGCGGGCAAGATGTCCGCCGCTTTCAACATGCTGCGCGCCGGCGATTTGATCTGGCCCTATATCGTCAATAATTATCTCCGCGGCAAGGCGCCGTTCCCGTTCGACCTTTTATTTTGGAATTCGGATTCGACCCGGCTGCCGGCGGCGAACCATTCGTTCTATATGCGCAACTGTTATCTGGACAACAAATTGTCGAAGGGCGAGATGGAGATCGCCGGCGTCAAGCTCGATCTGCACAAAATCAAAATGCCGATCTATGATCTTGCCACCCGCGAGGACCATATCGCGCCGGCGAAATCGGTCTTTGTCGGCGCGCAATTTTTCGGCGGGCCGGTGCGCTTCGTGCTCTCGGGCTCTGGCCACATCGCCGGCGTGGTCAATCCGCCGGACAAGCACAAGTATCAGTATTGGACCGGCGGCAAGACCAAAGCCGATCTGGAAACCTGGATCAAAGAGGCCGAGGAGCACGCGGGCTCGTGGTGGACCGACTGGTTCGAATGGATCAAGAGCCACGATGCGCGCCGCGTTCCCGCGCGCACACCCGGCGGCGGCAAATTGCCGCCGATCGAGGACGCGCCGGGGCGATATGTGAAGGTCAGGGCTTAACGGCAGCCGGTAGTGGATCGGCTTTGGTTGCTAGAGAAATTTGTGGAACGGACCTCTCGGTAGAACAGGCAATGGCAAACAGAAATCTGACTTCAGATGAATTAGTCAGAGCAAATGCTTTGCTGAATGAACTTCGCGCACGCTTAACCGATTTAGCTGGCGGCGATGCTACTCTGCTTTTTGCCTATCGTCGGAAGATCGCAAAAGAACTTGGTTATGATGAGCGCGGCAGGCCAATACAGCGAAAAGCGCTCAAGGCGCGAAAAATGGGCGAACAGAACGGCATTTGTCCGATTTGCTCTAAGCCATTGCCCGAGAAATATACAGTACTAGACCGCCTCGATGGGATGGGCGGTTATACGCCGGATAATACGCGCCTGATCCATTCAAAGTGCGAT
>JAUSIF010000053.1 GCA_030648135.1 Xanthobacteraceae bacterium | reverse complement strand
GCCGCCAGCACATAAAGCTCGGCGGAAGTCGCCCGGCTCGCCGGCGGCTTCACATGCTTCACGCTCGCGAACTCGCGCTTCAAGCGCGCGAGCAGCGCGCTCTCGGTGCCGCCCTGGATCACCTTGGCGAGAAAGCTGCCGCCGGGCGCGAGCACCTCGCAGGAAAATTCCGCCGCCGCCTCCACCAGCGCCATGATCTTCAGATGATCGGTCTTGCGGTGGCCGGTGGCGTTCGCCGCCATGTCGCAGAGCACCACGTCGGCCGGCCCATCGAGCATCGCCTTCAGCCGCTCCGGCGCCTGGGCGTCGAGAAAATCGAGGCGGAGAAATTCCACGCCGGGGATGGGCAGAAGTTCGAGGCGATCGATCGCGATGACGCGGCCCTTGCGCTCGCCGGCGCGGACGCGCGCGGACGCGACCTGGCTCCAGCCGCCGGGTGCCGCGCCCAGATCCACCACCCGCGCGCCGGGCTTGAGAAAGTGATGCCTGTCGTCGAGCTCGATCAGCTTGTAGGCGGAGCGCGAGCGATAGCCCTCGCGTTTCGCCCGTTTCACATAGGGATCGTTGACCTGGCGCTCGAGCCAGCGTTGCGAGGAGAGCGTGCGCCCGCTCGCGCTGCGAAGCTTTTGGCGTCCCCGCGCCGGTGTGCCGCTCATGCGGACCCCCGCCAGGCGCCGTCGGCGCGCATCAATTCGATCAGCATGCCCTCGCGCAAACCACGGTCGGCGACGCGCAGGCGCTCGCACGGAAACACCCGGCGGATGGCGTCGAGGATGGCGCAGCCGCCGAGCACGAGGTCGGCGCGCTCGGCGCCGATGCAGGGGTGGCCGACGCGCTCCTCGTAGCTCGTGGCGATCAGGCCTTCGACCACATTGGTGACCTCCAAAGCATCGAGCCAGATGCCATCGACGCGCCGGCGCTCGTAGCGCGGAAGCTTGAGATGCAGCCCGGCGATGGTGGTCACGGTGCCCGAGGTGCCGAGCAGATGAATTCCGCGCGTGGCTTCGACGCCGATCTTTTCGGCGAAGTTCGCCACCAGCGGCAGCACCTCCTCGACCATGGCGGCGTAGCCCGCGCGCGTCACCAGCTTGCCGCCGTGGCGCTCGGCGAGGGTGACCACGCCCAAGGGCAGCGAGACCCAGGCCTCTACCGTGGCGCGCGGCGGTCCTTGATCGACCGCAGTGCTGCGTCCGACATAGGCGAGCTCGGAAGAGCCGCCGCCGATGTCGAACAGGATCGCGCCCGTGGCCTGCGGATCGAGCAGCGAGACGCAGCCGC
Organism: Xanthobacteraceae bacterium; assembly: GCA_030648135.1. Classification (GTDB taxonomy): domain Bacteria; phylum Pseudomonadota; class Alphaproteobacteria; order Rhizobiales; family Xanthobacteraceae; genus JAUSIF01. The sequence goes on along the minus strand of JAUSIF010000053.1, from coordinate 2,045 downwards.
TGGCGGCGAGCCGCGCCTCGGTCTCGCGATCGATCACCTCGAGCGAGAGCCCGGTCGCCGTGTGCACGCGGGCGAGAAATTCCTCGCCGTTCGCGGCCGCCCGGCAGGCCTCGGTCGCGATCAGGCGCGAGCGCACGTGGGCGCGTTGCGAGAGCTTCTTCGAACAGACCCGGAGCGCCCCGATCGCCCGGTTCATGGCGGCGTCGGAAAGCCGGCCGGAGTGCGACAGCCCCTCGCCCAAGCGCACGATGCGGGAGAAGGCGTCGATTACCTGGAAGGAATCGCGGGTCGGACGCGCGACCAGGAGCCGGCAGTTGTTGGTGCCGAGGTCGAGCGCGGCCTAGAGCGGAGGCGACGGCTGCGCGCCCGGCCGGCTGCGACCCGGTCCGCGGGACCAGGGCGAGCGCGAGCGCCGGCGGCGGCGGCGCGCCGGCATCGGTTCGTGCGGGCCGCTCGCGCTGCCCGCGCGCTCGTCCGCCATGGCGATCCTTTCCCGCGCGGCCGGAACAGAGGGCGCTCGACGGCCGGCGCGGTATCCAGAGATTCCTCAGTTGGATGCAGTCTAGCGCCGATAGCGAAAGGCGCAATGCGGGACCGCATGCGGCATTGACGCCGTAACCACGCCGACGGATTGTTGGCATGCTAAAGCAAGGCAGCGGATCACGCAGGTTGGAAGGAATGGGCGATCAGTATGGCATGGTGAAGGTGGCGGCGGTCCAGGCTGCTTCGGTCTTTCTCGACCGCGAGGCATCGACCGCCAAGGCCTGCCGCATGATCCGCGAAGCCGGAAACAACGGCGCGCGGGTGATCGGCTTTCCGGAAGGATTCATTCCGGCGCATCCGGTCTGGTACCACCACCATGCCGCGACCGGAACGGTCGCCAACCGGCTCGCGGTCGAGTTGTTCAAGAATTCCGTCGAAGTCCCCGGCCCCGAGACCGCTCTGTTGTGCGCGGCGGCGCGCGACGCCAATGCCTATGTCGTGGTCGGAATCTGCGAAAAAATTTCCGGCACCATCGGCACCATGTTCAATACCCAGCTCTATATCGCGCCCGACGGCACCTTGATCCGCAAGCACCAGAAGATCATGCCGACCGTCGGCGAGCGGCTGGTTCACATGGGCGGGTTCGGAGATACCTTCGGGACATTTCAGACCGAGTTCGGGCCGATGAGCGGTTTGATCTGCGGCGAGAACTCCAACCCGCTGGCGGTATTCGCGCTCACTGCCGAAGGCACCCGCATCCATGTGATGAGCTGGCCGAACCATTTCCCCACCAGCGGCGATCCCATGCGCAACCGTGTCTCGGTCGACAGCCAGTCCTTCGCCCAGATGAGCAAGGCCTTCGTGATCTCGGCGTGCGGCACCGTCGACGAAGACATGATCGGGAAGCTCGAATTGTCGCCGGAGCAGGAAGCGATCGTGCGCGATCGCCGATTTTCCGGCGGCAGCGTGATCGTCGCTCCCAATCTCCGCATCATCGCCGGGCCGATGGGGGCCGAAGAAGGTATCCTCTATGCCGACTGCGATCTCGAGATCGGCATCAAGATGAATCTGCGCCACGATTTCTCCGGCCATTACAATCGGCCGGACATTTTCCAGCTGCATGTGAACCGGGCCGCGCCGCACATCTATAATATTCATAACGCGCCCGAGCGGCCGGCGCTGCCGGACGCGCACAGCGAGGGTCTCGACGCCATTGCGGGGCCGAGCGCGCTGCTCGAATCTCCCGCCGCCGCGGGATCGGCGGATGTTCCCGCTGCGCGCGCCGACGGGGACAGACGCGCCGGCAAGAGAACCCGGTCGAAGCGTCCGGTTTGAATCAAGCATCGGCAATTTCATCTGCAACGAAACGCGCAATGTCACTCGGCATAGCGCAGGCCCAGCCAATACCGAAAGGCAAGGCGGAACCATCGCGGAGCGGGCGGAAGCGGTCTAAGTTAAGGTGATGTACAAGGACGCGGCGAAGATCGATCAGGATGGACTTCATGCGTGCAACAATTCGCAAGCTGCTGCGCTGGGCCGTGCCGGTAATGCTGGTCATGAGC
>JAUSIF010000182.1 GCA_030648135.1 Xanthobacteraceae bacterium | reverse complement strand
CAGCACCACGCCGAACGCCCAGATGTCGGCGCGCTTGTCCACGGTCTTCCCGCGCGCCTGCTCCGGACTCATGTACGCCGCCGTGCCGAGAATCATTCCCGCCTGCGTCATCGCGGGTGTCGTGATCGTCGGCGACTGCGTGAGGGCCTGCCCCGCCGAAGCGCGAAGCGCGGAGGCGGGCTCCATCGCCTTGGCCAACCCGAAGTCGAGCACCTTCACCGCGCCGTCTGGGCGCACCTTGATATTGGCGGGCTTCAGATCGCGGTGGATGATGCCTTGCTCGTGCGCCGCTTCCAGGGCTTCGGCGATTTGTTTCGCAATGGGCAGTGCTTCGTCGATTGGCAAGCCGGTGGGTCCAGAAGGACCCGCCCTACGTTCGAGGAGCTCCGCGAGCGTCGGACCTTCGACCAGCTCCATCACGAGCGCATGTGCGCCGCCCGATTTCTCGAAGCCGTAGATCGCCGCGATGTGGGGATGATTCAGCGCGGCGAGCGTCTTGGCCTCGCGCTCGAACCGGGCGAGCCGCTCGGGGTCCTGCGCGAACGCGTCGGGCAAGACCTTGATGGCCACCTGGCGGCCAAGGTGTGTGTCGGTCGCGCGATACACCTCGCCCATTCCGCCCACGCCGATCTGGGCGGTCACTTCGTACGGGCCGAGGCGGGCGCCGGGGGTCAGGGGCATACTCGAGTCGACTCGCCGCAGCGATCCCGACGACGATCCGGGAGGCTGGGCTGGTTCCTGCTGTCTTGTACCGAACGCGGCAGAATTATACGCGCCCGTCGGGTGGGCAACGCCAATTCGGGAGATAATCAGCACATGCCCGGGAGCGACACGCACCGTCGGCGCTCACGTACGGTTTCAGTTCGTCGTTACGACTCCATGGCTGAAGCAGATCGGCACGATCTCGCATTCTGGATGCAAATACCGGAGGCCGAGCGTGTTCTCGAGGTCTGGCGGCTCAGCGAAGAACAATGGCCGTTGGCCGATGCCTCGAGCGATGAATCCAGACTTCCTCGATCTATTGCGAGCGTTCATCGCCGCTGACGTGCGTTTTCTGATCGTGGGCGCCTACGCACTGGGGCTGCACGGGCGACCACGCGCCACGGGCGATCTCGACATCTGGATCGACGCGACTCCTGACAACGCCGGGCGTGTCATGCGTGCTCTTGCCGAGTTCGGCGCACCACTGGCAGAGATCCGGGAGGCAGACTTCGCGCGCGAAGGCGTCACGTATCAGATTGGCCTGCCGCCACGCCGCATCGACATCCTCACCGCACTGACGGGCCTCTCGTTCAGCGAGGCATGGCCGGGCCGGGTGCGAAGACCGTTCGGTGAAATCGACGTGGACTTCATCGGGCGCAAAGACTTCATCGCGAATAAGCGCCAGACCGGAAGGCTCAAGGACCTCGCCGACATCGAAGGCCTGGAGTAAGCCGCCCTCGCCGATTGGCTCCCAGAGCGACCGGGTAAGCCGTTCCAGCTGGGCCTGAACCGGCTCTACGTCGCACCAAGGCCCTGAACGGGGCTAAAGCCTAGAGCCCAAAGCCTAAAGCCAGGCGCCCCCGAAGGTTGCCCCCGCGGGTGCGGACATGGTAACTTCCGAGGTTCACCACGGGATCTTTCCTGTACGCATTCATACGGATACCGGACGCATGAGAGCCTTTGAACTCTTTTCCGCCAAGGATTCGAGCCACGCGGTAGCCTTGTTGGCGGAACACGCCCCATCGGTCAAGGTGATCGCCGGCGGCACCGACCTGCTCGCCGACTACAAGTTCGCGCCTTCCAGCCATATTCCGAAAGTCATGGTCGATGTGTCGCGGCTGGACGAGCTCAAGCACATCACGATGACGGATCAGGGGCTCAGCATCGGCTCGCTGGTCACCCACACGCAGATCATGCGGTCGCCGATCATGAGCGACCTCTTTCCGGCGCTCCAGCACGCCGCTCACACGATCGGCGCGGTGCAGACCCGCAACCTCGGAACGCTCGGCGGCAATCTCTGCACCGCAGTGCCCTCGGTTGACAGCGGTCCGACGCTCGTGGCGCTCGATGCGCTGATGACGCTGCTCTCGCCCGCCGGGCGCCGGCAGATCCCGCTGGCCGACTTCTTCGTCGGCCCGCGCAAGACGGCGCTCAAGACCGAGGAGCTCCTCATCGAGATCCTCATCCCGAAAACCAGCCTCGGCAAACCGACCGCGTTCCAGAAATTCGGCTTGCGGAAAGGACAGGCGCTCGCGCTCGTCAACGCCGCCGCGAGCTTCTGGGTCGACTGGGACAAGCACGTCTTCGTCTCGCCGCGCGTGGCGCTGGGCGCCGTCGCGCCCAAGGTGATTCATGCGACGTCGGCCGAGACGTTTCTCGAGGGCCGCGCGATTACGCCGGAGGCGATGGCCGAAGCCGGCCGCCTTGCCGTGGCCGACGCGAAGCCGATCAACGACATGCGCGCCTCGGCCGACTACCGGCGCGATCTGATTGCAGTGCTTACCAAACGTGCCCTGGAAGGTGCTTACGAGCAGGCCAAGGCGAAGCGGGGACAGTGACATGGCGAATGTAACGATGACCGTCAA
>JAUSIF010000036.1 GCA_030648135.1 Xanthobacteraceae bacterium | reverse complement strand
GGGCGGTCGCGCACCGTGGGCGCGGCGTCGAGCACGTTGAAGAATTCCACCAACCGCGGCGCATCGAGCAACAGGCGATTGGAGAACGAGACCGCCTGATCGAGCTTGCCCACGAACATGGTCGCTATGCCGACGAAGGTAACGATCTCGCCGATCGAGGTGAGGCCCTGCAAGTGCAGCCAGGTGCCGACGAGGAAAATCGCCAAGATCGTAAACGTGGTCGCCGCGCGCGTTGCCACCGCCACGAGCGCCCACCACGAGAGCACAGGAATCTGCGCGGCGAGCAGACGGTTGGCTACGTCCTTGATGCCATGCACCTCGGCATCGATGCGAGTAAAGCTCTGGATCAGCGCGATATTGCCGAGCGCGTCCGACGCGCGCTCGGCGAGATCCGAGTGAATGCGCTCGACGCCGAGCTGCAGCGTCTCCGTGCGCCGCATCACGTGCGAGGTGAGGACCGCGAAAACGGCGAGCAGCATGACGAGCAGGAGGCCGAGGCGCCAGTTCATGTACACCGCGACCGGAAGAAGCGCGACGAGCGCGATGAAGGACGCGAAGTGATCACGGAAGAACGAAAGCCACATGCCCCACAACGCATCGGCGCCCTGCAGCATGACTTTCATTAGGCGGCCGGAATGGGTGGCGCCGTGGAAGGGGATCGGCATCTGCACCACGTGCTCGAAATAGCTGGTGATGATCGCGAGCCGCCGGCGGTGCGAGAGCCGGTCGGCATAAAGAGCGAGCAATACCCCGGCGAAGATCGTGAACAGCCCGAAGCCGACCCAAGCGGCAAGAAGCCACACGAGGTCCTCGGTCACGGGCAGTCGGGCCGCCGCCTGCGCGCTCACCAGCGCGTCGATGATGCGGCCGAACAGCACCGGCTCGGCGAATTGGGCACAGGCGAGCGCGATGTTCGCGCACGCGAGTACCGTCCCAAGTGTTTTTTCGGGACCGAGGAGCTCGAACACGCGGGCATAGAGGCGGAAGAACGACATGGAAATTCAGGCCCAGGAGTTATGGCCGGCGCACTCTATCGGGATCGCAGGCCCAGGCAATCGGATCAGCGGAACAACTAAGGCGAATTGAGCACCAGAACCGCGTGGAAACGGCTCAATTGGCCTTGCGTTCGGCGGCGGCGGGCAGGAACGAGGCGTCGAAGACGTCCGCGGCCTTGGGTCTGATCTTGAACTCGTAGGTAAGCCCGATCTGTTCAATCGCTCCGTCGAGCCGGCCCATGTCGACGCCGCCGTAGCCGTTCGCCTTGACCTCGGGCGTCAGGATGTTGTCGCGCAGCGCCATGCGCAGGCGCTCAAGCTCGAGGTTCTTCTTGGCGACGTCGTTGCGCTTGATCACCGAATCGATTGCGTTCGCGGGATTCTTGACCGTGAACTTGAGGCCCTTGAGGAAAGCGCGCAGGAACCCTTTCACCGCCTCCGGCTTCTCGGCCGCGAATTTCGAATTCACGATGATCGCATTGCCATAGAGATTGACGCCGTAGTCGGCCATCAGCATGACGACGATGTCGTCCACCGGTACCCCGCGGTCCTTGAGATTGATGAAGGACGAGAACGAGAGGCCGGTAATGGCGTCGACCTGACCCGCGGCAAGCATCGGCTCGCGCACCGGAAAGCCGACGTTCTCGATCGTCACCTTGGAGGCGTCGATCCTGTTCGCCTTCACGAAGATCGGCCATTGCGCATAGGCGCCGTCGGGAGCGGGAGCGCCGAGCTTCTTGCCTTCGAGGTCTTTCGGCTTGCTCACGCCGCGGCTCTTGCGTCCGACGATCGAGAACGCCGGCCTGTTGTAGACCATGAAGATCGCCTTGATCGGCGCGTCCGGATTCTGATCGCGGAACTTGATAAGCGAGTTGATGTCGCCGAAACCGATGTCGTAAGTGCCCGCGGCGACGCGATTGATCGGCTCGAGCAAAGCGCCGGCGGGGTCGATGGTCACGTCGAGCCCTTCCGCCTTGTAATAACCCTTGTCGAGGGGGACGAGGAACGGCGCCGCCGGACCTTCGAACTTGAAGTCGAGGGTGAATTTCACCGGCGTCTGGGCGCCGGCAGCTGTGGCGAAGGCGACGAGCAAGCCCGCGGCCGGGGCCGCGGCGAAGCGGCGGATCACGGCGGCGAAACGCACCACAACTCTCATAACGGAATCCCCTCATCTCCCTCTGAGCAATGAACCCCGATCCGAGCCGCCCCATCCAACAATGTAAAACAAACTAAGCAAAGACCATGCCCGGAAGGAGAGCAAGCGGGAAGCGGCGGCTCGCTTGGGTCCGCGGGCCGAACGGACATCCCGGTCATTGTGATGATCCGGGTGCCACCGCCGGGCGGCAGCGTCTGAGCGGGCATTTGCAAGGGATTCGCAGCGCTTCCCCGGCGGGATATGTTGCCTACATGACTGATTCGATCCGTCGGCTCTACGACGGGGTGCGCGCCGCCCGCGGTCTGGACCCGAGCCTCTCGCGCACCGCCCGGCTTCTGCATGCCGGCCCGCGCAAGATCGCTAAAAAGCTCGCCGAGGAGGCGACCGAGGTCGCGCTCGAAGCCGCAGCCGGCAACCGCAACGAAGTGATCCGGGAGAGCGCCGATTTGCTCTATCACCTGGTCGTGCTGTGGGTCGAAGCGGGCGTGCAGCCCAAGGACATCTGGGCGGAGATGGAGCGCCGCGAGAAGCTCTTCGGCATCGCCGAGAAGCTGCGCAAGACGCCGCTGGTTGAGCCGTCGCCGCGCGACGTGCCGCCGGTCCGACTGGAGCGAGCCCGGCGGCGGCGCGCCCGCTGACAATTTCTCCCTGGTCTTTGACTTGCCCACTTACCGCCGATAGACAACCGCGATGCTACGCCGCCTCTATGCTTGGGTGCTGGCGCTCTCGGAAAAGCCTTCGGCGCCCTGGGCTTTGGCCGGCGTCTCCTTCGCCGAGAGTTCCTTCTTCCCGATCCCGCCCGACATCATGTTGGTGCCGATGTGCCTGGCACGGCCGGATCGGGCTTTTTTCTATGCCGGGCTGTGCACCCTCGCCTCGGTCCTGGGCGGGCTCGCCGGCTATGCCATCGGCGCGCTCCTCTACGACACCATCGGCCGGTTCCTGATCGAACTCTATGGCTATGGCGACAAGGCCGAGGCTTTTCGCGCCGCCTATGCCGAATGGGGGCACTGGATCATCCTGATCAAGGGCATGACGCCCATCCCCTACAAGATCGTCACCATCACCTCGGGCTTCGCCGGCTATCATCTGTTCTGGTTCACGGTGCTTTCGATCATCACGCGCGGCGCGCGTTTCTTTTTGGTCGCCGGACTTCTCCATTTATGGGGACCGCCGGCGCGCGAATTTATTGAGCGGCGGCTTGAATGGGTTGCCGTCATCTCGCTCGTAATCATCGTGGCCGGATTTTACGTCGCCACCCGGGTGTTCTGAGCGGCCGGCAGATATTCGTCGCCTGCGCTCAGAAATGCGCCGTCAGCCGGCGGCGACACGGTGCTCGTTAAACTGCTTTTCGTAGAAGCTGTAATAGCGGGCGCGGCGGGCGACCAATTCCTCATGGCGGCCGATCTCGACGATCTGTCCGCTGTCCACGACGCAGATCTTGTCCGCGGCGATGACCGTCTGCAGCCGGTGGGCGATGACGAGCGTCGTGCGCGAGGCGCGCAAGGCGTCGAGCGCCCGCTGCACCTCGTGCTCCGACTCGCTGTCAAGCGCCGAGGTCGGTTCGTCGAGCAGGAGGATCGGAGCATTCTTCAGGAAAGCGCGGGCGATCGCGATACGCGCCCGCTGTCCGCCCGAGACCTGCAACCCGTGCTCCCCGACCTCAGTATCGTAGCCTTTGGCGAACCCTTCGATGAAGTCGTGGGCATGGGCGGCCTTTGCCGCCGCGATAATCTCCGCCTCGCCGGCGCCGGGATGTCCCATGGCGATATTGTCGCGCACGCTCCCCGAGAACAGGAACACGTCCTGGCTCACGTAGGCGATGGCATCGCGCAAGGAGCGGCGCGAGAAGCGGGTGATGTCCTGGTCGTCAATCAGGACGATACCCGCTTCGGGGTCATAGAATCGCACGATGAGATTCATGATCGTCGACTTGCCGCCGCCCGAAGGGCCTACCAGCGCGGTGGTCTGTCCAGGCTCGGCCACGAAGGAGATCGCATGCAGGATGGGTTCATTGCTCCGATAGCCGAATACGACCTTGCGAAACTCGATTCGCCCGCGCCGTACAATGAGTTTCGGCATATCCGCTTCCTCCTGCTCGGAGGGCAGGTTGTCGAGCAGTTCGAACATAAAGCGCGTGAACGTCAGGTTGGCGGCAATGTCGATATTGAGCCGGGCCAGCCGCTTGGCCGGCTCATAGGAGAGAAGCAAGGCGGTGATCACCGAAAAGAACTCGCCCGGTGTCTGGCCCCCGCGCAACACGCTGTCGCCGGCATACATGATCACGCCCGCGACTGCGAAGCCGCCGAGCGTCTCCATCATCGGGCCCGAGCCGGCAGTCACCATGATCATGCGGTTGGAGGCGCGTTCCACGCTGTCGACGCTCTCGGCCATGCGCGCGCGCAGCCGACTTTCCAGATTGAACGACTTTACGATACGAATGCCCTGAGCCGTTTCCGAAATGGTCTGGAAGATCGCGCCGAAGCCGGCGAACTCGCGCTGCACGATTTTGCGCGCACTGCGGATCAGCTTGCGCACCCCGAACACAGCGATCGGCATCATCACGAGACCGACGACCGCCAGATACGGATCCTGTACCACCATCACGATGATGAGCCCGATCAGCGTCACCAGCTCGCGCCCGAGGCTCGTGACGATGAGGTCGAGGATCTGCCGCGCTCCGGTTGCGCCGGATTGAATCCGGTTGATCAGATCGGTGGAATGCCGTTCGGCGTAGAACGAGACCCCTTGCGCGAGCAGATGGTCGTACATCCGCTTCTGGTAGTCGGCGACGATCCGATTGCCGATTCGCCCCAGCGTCACCGCCTGGCCATAGGCCGAAAATCCCTTGACGGTGTAAAGCACGATGATGGCCCCGGCGAGCAACCAGATCGCCCAATAGCTCTGGTCGACGAAGATGCGGTTGATCACGTCCTTCATCAAATAGGCGGTTAGCGCCGTCGGTGCCGCGGCAAAAAACATGAATATAAAAGCAAGCGCATAACGCTTGGCATGCTTTCTCCCGTCCGTAGCCACCAACCGAGGAATGATCGCGCGAGCATCCTCGCCGAACAGCAACATCAGCCGATGTTTGAGCCTATGGATCCACATCGTGGGTGCCATGGAAAATGACGCGAACAGGCCCTTTCGCCTTCGCGAATGCCGCGATCAAGCCGGTTTCGCAGATCAAGTCAATTCGGAACACGGTCACGGCCCGGCCGCGTCTTTGACCGTTTGCTGGTGACTTGTGCTTGGTTTTCCCGCAGGCGATCGGCAGAACGCATGCAGTTGATCGGAGCGAGCGAGCTGCCGCCATTTGAATTGACGCGGATCGAGCTTGAGGACATCGTGAAAGGCGTTGGAAATTCCGCTGTTTGTCGCATGAGTCCGACGATGCCCGATTTTGCACAGCTTCGCCGAGATATGGTGGAAAATCATATCGCGTTGCGCGGCATATGCTCCGAAATCGTACTCGACGCCATGCGCAAGGTTCCGCGCGAAGCCTTCCTGCCCGAGCGACTTCAGGAATTCGCTTATGAAGATTCACCGCTACCGATCGCGGAGGGGCAAACCATTTCCCAGCCCTACATCGTCGCGCTGATGACGGACGCTTTGTTGCTCGAGGGCGGCGAAAGAGTCCTCGAGATCGGTACCGGTTCGGGCTATGCGGCAGCGATTCTCGGCGAGATCGCCGGCGAGATCTACACGGTCGAACGCATCGGCCAACTCGCGGAAAAGGCGGCCTCGACGCTGGCCGATGCGGGTTATCGGAACGTGCGCGTACTACATGCCGACGGAACCCGCGGCTGGCCGGAACATGCTCCCTATGACGCGATCGTAGTCGCCGCCGGCGGACCGAAAGTCCCCGAGGCCCTGAAGCAACAGCTGAAGGTCGGCGGCCGGTTGGTGATTCCGATCGGAACCGATCCGCACGCCCAGGAGCTGGTGCGGGTTACGCGGATCTCGGAGGACGAATATCAGACCGAAGACCTCGCCGATGTGCGTTTTGTGCCGCTGGTGGGACACGAGGGATGGGCGCCCGAGGCGAAAGAGCCCATTTCGCCGCGGCAGCGTCCGTCTGCCGCCCGCGCCGCCGAGACATTGTCGAAGGCGATCGCCGATGCGTGCGAACCGTTCGATTCAATCGACACCGTCAACCTCCAGCCGTTGCTCGATCGGATCGGCGCGGCGCGGATCGTTCTACTTGGCGAAGCCACCCACGGCACGGCGGAATTCTACGAGATGCGGGATCGAATCTCGCGCGAACTTATCACCAAAAAGGGCTTTCGTTTCGTCGCCATCGAAGGCGATTGGCCGGATGCGGCGCGAGTCGATCATTATGTCCGGCACCTGGAATATCCACCTTCGGAATGGATGGCCTTTGCCCGCTTCCCGGTCTGGATGTGGCGCAACAATCAAGTGCGCAAGTTCGTCGATTGGTTGCGCGAGCATAATGCTGCGGCGAAGCATAATAAGCGGATCGCCTTTCACGGCCTTGATCTTTACAGCCTTTACGACTCCATTCGTTCCATCTTGAAGTATCTCGACGATGTCGACCCCGAAACTGCGAGGGTCGCGCGCGAGCGATATGGTTGCCTGACCCCCTGGCAGACGGATCCGGTGACTTATGGCCGCGCAGCGCTCACCGGCGCCTATCCGACTTGCGAGGCGGACGTGGTGAGCATGTTGAAGAACCTTCTCAACAAACGCATGGATTATGCCGAACATGACGGCGAACGTTTCATGGATGTGGTTCAAAACGCCCGCCTAGTCGCCAATGCCGAGCGCTATTACCGCATCATGTACTACGGTTCTCGCGCGTCCTGGAACTTGCGCGACAGCCACATGTTCGCGACGCTGAAGACGTTGCTCGACTTTTATGGTCCCGACAGCAAGGCCATCGTCTGGGCGCATAATTCCCATGTCGGCGATGCGGCGGCGACGGAGATGTTCTCGCGCGGGGAATACAATCTCGGGCATTTGTGCCGGAAGGAATTCGGCGAACGAAGCTATTCGATCGGATTCGGCACCCATGGCGGGACGGTCGCCGCGGCGAGCGAGTGGGACGGGCCCATGGAATTGAAGACAATCCGTCCCGCCGTCGAACAGAGCTACGAAAAACTCTGCCATCAGACCGGTTGTTCGCGTTTCCTGCTGGGTCTTCGCAAGCCCGTGACTACGGATGGCGACAGCCTGTTGAACCCACGGCTTGAACGCGCGATCGGCGTGATCTATCGGCCGGAGACCGAACTCGCCAGCCACTATTTCCAGGCAGTGTTGCCGCGCCAGTTCGACGAGTATGTCTGGTTTGACGAGACCAGGCCGGTGACACCGTTCGAGGCAGCGGAGCTGCAAGGGCTCCCCGACACCTACCCGTTCGGTCTCTGAAATCCAGCGTTCCCCACGCCGGCGCTACCGATCAGGCCGGGGCTCGCCCACCAGTTCACGCATGACAACAAGTAAATCACGTTCGTTCGAATTGCGGTCGCGCGATGTCGAGCGGTCCTGGGGCATATCGGGACTTATTTACACGCAAGAATGCTGATCGTTCAGCCCCCATTCTATGGATGCCGATCAACCGGAGTTTCAGCCGATCAGACGTTTCTCGATCTCATGCACCGGTAGTTTGACATAGTCCTTGTCGATCTCGGCCTTGAGCGCCGCACGCACTGCCGGCGAATAGACCCGGCGGATCATGCCGAGGGCTCTAGGCGCGGCGACCATGAAGAGCGTCTTGGTCTCGCCCGCCGTCAGCGCGGCGTCGAGGCGCTTGGCCAGCGCTTCGAGAAACTCGCGCTCCGCCTCGTCATGCCAGTCGGTTTGCTCGACCGAGCTTCGCGCCGTGCCAACCGACGTGTGAACCCGGCCCGGTGCATCGGTCCCCTGCGCGCTCGTCCGCGCATCGGCGTGCTCGCGCACTTCCTTGGTCCGCAGGTTGGGAAAGACGTCGTCGCCGGCGTTCTCGAGAATCACCGCCTTGCGGCCGTCGCACACGACGATCCAGTCGCCGGATTTGATTTTCAGCTTGTTCATGAATGCTCTCTTGGGTCGAACATCGAAGCTCGAAGGCAGCGCGCGGCGAGGTCCAGCACCTTATCGCATTCCATGCTTGCCGAGGAGCCTCACGGTGCTCGCTTGCGGCCCTTTCTCGCCCATCTCCTCGGAAAAGGCGACGCGAGTGCCGATGCCGAGCCGGGAAAATCCGCCGTCGATCACGCTGTTTTGGTGAAAATAGATTTCACGGCCGTCGGCGTCCTCGAGAAACCCAAATCCCGCTTCGGTATTGAGTTTCTTCACGGTCCCGATCGGCTGGCTTTCGTGGGTCTTCACCTGGCCCTGCAGGCGGCGCACCTGGTCTTGCAGCTGGCGGCGCGCCCGTTTGAACGCGTCATTGATCGCAAAATCCACATCGGCATGGCGTTCGTCGACGGGTGGCGTGCGTCCGATATTGACCTCACGGCCGTTCGGAAGAGAGACCCGGATATTGATCTCATAGAGCCCGCCGGTGCGATGATGCGCCCCCGGTGCCTTGAGAACGACGCGGCAAGATGTGAGGCGCCCGAAGCGATCTTCGAGGCCATCGACATGGTCCGCGATGGCCTCGCGTAACCTCTGCACGGGCTGCATGCCCTGGAAATCGATATGCACCGGAGTTTCCATGTCAGGCCCCCGCTAGAAAACATGTTCCATGCGCACGCCTCGCCAACAATGAGGCGTACTCCTGATTGCGTTTGAGTCCAGCCCGAGCATTGACCCCGACAACTCGATCAACCGCCGACGTTGATCATCCAAGCAACGGGTATGTACAACAAAATGCAGCAAGGACATTGCACGATATAGTTCGGCGCGGGGCTGAATTGTCAAGAATCGGGCCTTTGCGACCGTGCCGGATCGCCGCACGTCAAGCGTAGATTTCGGCGGCTCCGGTCGACCGCTCCTTGGTGCATGATCTCACCAACGGAACGCCGGCGCCTGACACGGGTTTTGCGTGGTGCCCCCGGCCCGAGTCGAACGGGCACTGCCTTTCGACAACCTGATTTTGAGTCAGGCGCGTCTACCAATTCCGCCACGGGGGCGCCGGCCGGGATCATAGCTTCGATGCGCGCATCGGCAAAACGCGCTCGCCCGATGCGACATGGACAAGTCCTTCGCGCCGCGTTATGCGGCGCCTCATGTCGGCCTTGGCAAAGACACTGATCGGCCGTGCCCGCGCGGCGCCACTGACCGCCGCCTGCTTCGCCATCGCCGCCGCCGCGGCTGCGACGCTCGCCGCCGCCTGGTTCTTCCAGCTCGTGCTCGGCTATGCCCCCTGCGAGCTCTGCCTCTATCAGCGCATGCCCTATTATTTCATCGTGCCGTTCGCACTCATCCTCGGTTTCCTCGCGCGCCACTGGCGGTACTCGAACATGGCCCGCGCCGGGCTCCTCGTGATGGCCCTCCTCCTCGCCTTCAATGCCGGGCTTGGCGTCTATCATGCCGGCATCGAATGGGACTGGTGGCAGGGGCCGGTGAGTTGCTCCGGCGGCGGATCATCGGCGCCCTCCGGAGACATTCTGTCCGCGCTCAAGCGCAGCAGCGTCGTGCCTTGCAACGAAGCGCCCTGGCGATTCCTGGGACTTTCATTCGCGGGCTACAATACGCTGATCGCAGGCGCGCTCGCGCTCGTAGCGATCGCCGCCGCGCGTCTTCCCGCCTACGGATCGAGCTCGGTATCCCAATAGAGATAGTCGAGCCAGCTCTCGTGCAGATAGTTCGGCGGAAACAGCCGGCCGTTGCGGTGCAGATCCCCCACCGTCGGCTGGAATGGCAACTGCGCCGGCCGCATGCCGGATGTCGACGCCGACAGCCCGCCCTTGTGCAAGTTGCAGACCGAGCAGGCGGTGACCACGTTTTCCCACGTCGTGTGGCCGCCGCGTGAGCGCGGGACGAGATGATCGAAGGTCAAGTCCTCGCGCGAACCGCAATACTGGCAGGAGAAGCGGTCGCGCAGGAAGACGTTGAACCGCGTGAAGGCCGGGTGCCGCGCCGGGCGCACGAAGGTCTTGAGCGAGACCACGCTCGGCAGCTTCATCTCGATGCTCGGGCTGTGCACCGCCTTGTCGTAGAGCTCGACGATGTTCACGCGCTCGAGGAAGACGGCCTTGACCGTGTCCTGCCACGCCCACACCGAAAGCGGGTAATAGCTCAGCGGACGATAGTCCGCGTTGAGCACGAGCGCAGGCCAGCCCCCGGGGGACACCGCTACGTTCACGACCGACTCCCTGTGCCGCCGGTATCGCGAAGGCGCGGATATAGACCCGCGCTGCCGGAGGCATTCTTGTTGGACCCGAATATATCGGGTCCGTATCGGTCTTGTGAAGCGCGCCCCAATGCCTCACCCGCGGCCTGAAAAGGCGCGGGCGAGGAACAGCCCCCCGTGCCGCAACCCCTCCCCGTCGATGCCGTGGCCGATGCCTTGGGACAGGTGCCATTCGACCGGGATGCCGGCGGCGGACAGCGCCTGGGCCGAGACAAACAGGGCCTGCGCCGGAATCAGCTCGTCGCGGTCGCCATGGACGAGGAGGACGGGCGGGCGCGAGCGGATTTCGGACTCTGCCCGCCTTTGACCCTCGGGCCCTTCCGGCACCACATAGATCCCGGAATAACCGACGATGGCGGCGGGGGCTTTTGCACGCCTCAAGCCCACGTGCAGCGCCATCATGGTGCCCTGGCTAAAGCCGACAAGGGCGAGCGATTCCGGCGGCAGCCCGTGCCGGCCGAGTTCCGCATCGAGAAAAGCTTCGAGTACGGGCGCGGCCTTGGTGACGCCGCGCCTGCGTTCGTCCGGACTGCGAAAGGTGAGCTCGAACCATTGCCGCCCCATGGGCGCGCCGGCGCAGGGCTCGGGCGCGTGCGGCGAGACGAAAGCGGCGTCGGGCAACAGCGCCTGCCATTCGCGGCCGAGCGCGATCAGGTCGTTGCCGTCGGCGCCATAGCCGTGGAGGAAGACCACGAGCTGACGCGCCTTGCCTGAATGCGCGTTCAGGCGCGGCCCGTCGAGCGCTACGGCCATCGAATTTTCCTTTCAAGCTTTCAGCTGGACCGGCCCCGCGCGCCGGGCTTGCCCGGTTCGCGGCATGAAGATTCCATCGCGCCGTTTGATTTCGCGGTAATAGGACCAGAACAGATACGCCGCAACTCCGCGCAATGGCCTCCACGCCTCGGCGATTTTCACGAGCCGCTTCGCGTCCGGACGCTTGCGCAGCCGAAAGGCGAGTCGAATCGCTTCCTGCAGCGCGAGATCGCCGGCGGGCCAGGCGTCCGCGTGCCCGATGCAGAACAAGAGATAGATGTCCGCGGTCCATGGGCCAATGCCCTTCACGGCCGTGAGCGCGGCGTGCGCCTCGTCGGCGGGCATGTCGTGGAGCGCATCAAGATCGAGCTGCTTGTCCCGCACAGCACGCGCGATGCTGCGGAAGGTCCTGATTTTGGGGCGTGACAGCCCCGCGCGTTGGAGTTTCTGCGTACGTGCGGAAAGCACATTCTCATGATGGAAGGGGTCAAATGCGGCCTCGATGCGATTCCAGATCGCGGACGCGCTCGCGGTCGATAGCTGCTGCGAGACGACGATCCGCGCAAGGCCGTGAAAACCGCCCGCCCGCTTGCGCAGTGGCGGCCGTCCGGCGAGGGCAAATATGTCCTTCAGCCGCGGGTCGCGCTCAAGCAGTTGCGCAAGCCCTTTTTCGAGGTCGGTTTCACTTTCGATGCGGGAGGACATGGCAGGCGGAAACCATCTACAACATCGGGTGCCGCGCAACCCTTTTCACGTGAATAAATGCCCCGCCCGGTCTTCCGTTTCGCGCCCAGCCCCAACGGCCTTCTGCATCTCGGCCATGCATTGTCCGCGCTGATCAATTGCGACATGGCGCGGAAGGCGGGCGGCCGGCTGCTCCTGCGCATCGAGGATATCGACCAGACCCGCTGCCGGCCCGAGTTCGAGACCGCGATCCATGAGGACCTCGCCTGGCTCGGGATCGAATGGGAAGCGCCGGTGCGCCGGCAGTCGGAGCATTTCGACGAATATCGAGCCGCGCTCGATCGGCTCGAGC
>JAUSIF010000033.1 GCA_030648135.1 Xanthobacteraceae bacterium | reverse complement strand
ATTGATGCGAATGTTGTCCGCGCCCCATTCGAGCGCGGCCACGCGCGCGAGCTGGTTCAGCGCGGCCTTGGAGGCCGAGTAGGCTGCGGCACCGGGGCCGGGCGCAGGGACATTCTTCGAGCCGATCACCACCACGCGCCCGCCTTTGGGCGCGAGCTTGAGCAGCGCATGCGCCTCGCGCATCAGCACCAGATTGGAATCCAGGTTGATGCGCAGCACTTTCTGCCATTCGGCGGTCGCGAGCGCCTCGATGCGACAGCCAGGCGGGAAAATGCCGGCATTCAGGATCAGCATGTCGAGGCCGCCGAAGGCGCGCGCGGTTTTTTCCAGTGCCTCGGTGAGCTGCTTTTCGTCCGTCACGTCGCACACAAGGCCGAGATAATCGGGGCGGCTGTAAAGACCGGTAATAGCGGGATTGATGTCGAGCCCGATGACCGCGGCGCCACGCGCCAGCAACGAATCCACGCAGGCCTTGCCGATGCCGGAAGCGGCGCCGGTCACCAGCGCGACTTCGCCGGCGAACACCGGCGGCTTGCCGCCGCCCTTAAGCTTGGCCTGCTCCAGGTCCCAGTATTCCACGTCGAAAATGTCCTTCGCCGGCAGCGCCTGCCAGCCGCCGAGCAGCGTGGCGCGCTGGATGATTTCCAGTGTATGCGCGTAGATGTCGTAACTGATCGCGGCATCTTTGGCGCTGCGCCCGACGGTGGTCACGCCGAAGTCGTGGTCGAGAATCACGCGCGGCGCGGGATCGAGCATGGTTTTGGGCTCTCTGGCCCTGGGTGCGTGCTCGTTGAAGTATTTTTTGTAGGCCTCGACGTAGGCTTTGACATCGCGCCCGATCATCGGCACGCGTTTGGTGCGGATCACGTGGTCCGGCGTCGCCGGCCCCTGCTGCGAGATCGTCACGATGTCCGGGCGGCGTGCGAAGGCGAGGCTCGCGGCGTCCTGGTGCGCCGCGACGATCACGGGAAATCCGGCGGTCGCGGACAACGTGCGCCGCAGCTCCGCGATCTCCCGGCGCAGCGGGCCCGGAGATGGTTTTTCGGCGGCGGCCGGCAACTGCCAGGCCTTGTGTTTCGCGAGGTAACCCTCGGCGCGCGTCACAAGATCGATCATGCGTTCGTAGGATTGCCGCGCGGTTTCGCCGAAGGAAAAGATGCCGTGGTTCATCAGCACCATGCCGATCGTGTTCTTGCCGGCCTGTTTGGCGAATTCCTCGGCACACAAGCGCGCGAGGTCGAAACCGGGCATGACGTAGGGAATGACCACCACGGCTTCGCCGTAAATCTCGCGGATGCGCTCGGGGCCTTTGGCCGTGTTGGTCACGGTGATCACGGCATCGGCGTGGGTGTGGT
Source organism: Xanthobacteraceae bacterium (assembly GCA_030648135.1). Taxonomy (GTDB): domain Bacteria; phylum Pseudomonadota; class Alphaproteobacteria; order Rhizobiales; family Xanthobacteraceae; genus JAUSIF01. The sequence goes on along the minus strand of JAUSIF010000033.1, from coordinate 1,273 downwards.
CCACGTATTTGTGCGGAAGAATCGCGTGCAAAATGGCTTCGACCGACGGCGTCGGCGCCGAGGCGCGGGTCATGTGCGTACGCAGTTCGTTGACCATCTGCGGGTCGGACAGCTGCGGCAGCTTCGCGAGCCTGAGCAGATGATCCATGCGCACCGGCGAGAAGCCGGCAGCCTCGATGAACTCGAGGTCCCAGCCACTGCCCTTCACATAGAGCAGCGCTTCATCTTCACCGAGGAGATTTTTTTCCGCGATCTTGACCGAGGTGTTGCCGCCGCCGTGCAGCACCAGCGACTTGTCGCGCCCGAGCAGGCGCGAGGTGTAGACGCGCAATCCCAGATCGCCCGGGAATGGCGCGGCTTCGGTTTCGTTCCAGAGGCTTTTCATGGGATGCGCGGCGGCAACCCGCGGATCGCATCTCGCTTGCGCTGAGTTAAGGAGAGGGCCGGATTAGAAACTGATCTTCACGCCCACATGGCCGCCGGAGTCCACGGTCACGTGGGAGTTGTTGTCGAGATCGGCGCGGACCTTGCGGTAACCAACATAGATATTGGCGGTCTTCTTGACCACCTCGAACTCGACGCGCACGCCCCATTCCCAGAATTTCTTGCCGTCCATGAACGTGATGACGTCCGGGGCATAATACAGGTAACCGCCGAAGCCGACCGGCATGTTGTTCGGGTGCACGCTGAACTGGCCGCCGAGGCCAAGCGCGAGCACGTCCTTGTTGCTGACGTCGGCGACGTAAACCTTCCCGCCGAGACCGGCCTCAGTGCGCATCTCGCCGGTTTGCTTCTCGCCGGAGGCGAGCAGACCCATGCTGGCGACCCAGTCGTTCTGGTCGGTGTTGGACAGGAAACCGGCGCTAAACTCGGCCTGGCGCCAAGCCGTCGCATAAGTCGCCTGCACGCTGTCGTTGTTGAGGTTGATATCGAGGGAATCCGCCAGAACCGGGGCGCTGAAACCCGCTGCTACCGCTGCCAGAAATATCCGAAGACGCATGAAATTCTCTCCTCCATAAAATGACGGCGGCGCAATAGTAACCGATCATCTTATGGCCGGCCAGAACTAGGCCGTGGGCAGGGCCACCACCATGCGATTGTAGCCGCCCAGCTTGGCGTGGGTCAGCGTCTCGTCCGCGCGCGCGAGCAGCGCGGCCGGAGGCTCGCCGGGGGAATACTGCGTCAGCACGCTCGAAAAACTCGGCAGCGGGATGTTCTTGCCGTCCATGAACGTGATGACGTCCGGGGCATAATACAGGTAACCGCCGAAGCC
>JAUSIF010000027.1 GCA_030648135.1 Xanthobacteraceae bacterium | reverse complement strand
GCTCGAGTTCCTTGGCCGCCTCCTCGTAGCGGCCGAGGCGGTAATAGGCCCAGCCCAGGCTGTCGATGATGTAGCCGTCGTTGGGGCGCAATTCCACCGCGCGGCGGATCATCCCGAGCGCCTTGTCGAGATGGAGACCCTGGTCCACCCACGAATAGCCCAGATAGTTCAAAGTCTGCGGCTGATCCGGAAAGAGCTCGAGCGCTTTCTCGAAATCCTTCTCCGCCTGCGGCCAATTCTTGGAGCGCTCGTGGCAGATGCCGCGAAAATAGAACAAGGTCCAATGCTGGCGCGCGGGCTCGGTGAGAAGAGCGACGCCCTTGCTGTAGACGCCAACCGCCTCTTGATACAGCTTGCGGGCGCGCAACACGTTGCCGAGGGCGGTGATGGCTTCGAGGTCCTTGTGATTGCTCTCGACGATCGTTTCGAGCAGCTGGCGCGCCTCCGCGGTTTGCTCCAGTGCATCGAGATCGAGGCCGCGCTGAATCTCGGCATTGCGCTTCAAGGGCGAATGGGCGGGCACGCGGGCAAAGACCATGATCGCTTGCTCGGGCTTCTTCAGCGTCTCGTAGAGGTCGCCGAGCGACAACAGCGCCAGCGGATGCTCCGGTTCGAGATAAAGCGCGAGCTGGAGATAGACGAGGCCGAGGTCCTCGCCGCCTTGGCGACCGAGCGCGGCGCCGAGCCCGAATAGGACTTCGGCGGCTCCCGCCTGGACCGAGCGGAGCATGGGACTAAGCGTGCGGTCGGCCTCCAGCTCCGCGACCGCCGCCTGGACCAGCGGATGGTTGGGCAGAAGCTTCGAGAAGGCGGCATAAACTTCGAGCGCTTTCTTGCGATCGCCGTTGCGCGAGGCCCAGCGGGCATAGGCGTCGACCGTCCGCAGCGAATTCTTGTCTTGCTGATAGGCACGCTCGAGGCGCTTACCCGCCTCCTTTCGCTGGCCCGCGAAGTCGAGCATGAGACCGGCGTGCAGATCCTTGAACGCCACGTACCATTCGGGCCCTTGCAGCCGGTCGATGTTCTCGATCGCGGTTTTTACGTCGTTGTTTGCAGCCAGCGTCCAGGCACCGATGAGCGTCGCGGTGAGGTCGGCGATCGGACCGCGGATGGATTGGACGAGATGGGCGCGGGCGGGAGCGTATTGGGCGCGCTTGATCGCGCGCATGGCCAGGGTGAGCCGGGCGATACGGTGGGTGCGATCGATGCCGACCAGGCGCTCGGCGAGCACCATCGATTCATCGACCGCGCCGTCGGCGAGCACGACCAGGAAGGTACGTTCGATCAGGTCCGCATTACGGGGATCGGACTTGAGCGCGGCGCGGTAATAGGCGGCCGCGGCAGTCATGTCGCGGGTGGCACCCGCAAAGCGCGCGGCAAGATAGTTGCCGGTAGCCGAGGTGCGCGTGATCTCGACCGGCGAAGGGGCCTCGGCAACAGCGGCGGACGTGAAAAACACGCCTGCCGCAAGCGCCGTGACGAAATCAAGACGGAAGGGAATCCCGGTCAAAGCCTCATTTCTCCCCGCAAGCGCCAAGTGCCATTGGCCCGATCGGTCGACGTGACCGCAAACCATGGCGAACATGCCTCCGAATCATGGCCGCCGCAAGGATCGGTCTCGGACGGTGGGCCGATGCGGTTGCATGGCTGCGCCGGTCTCGTCATGTTCGGGCGGTTGCGCCCATGCTCCGTCTCACAAACCGCGCTCCTGCCAAGGTGAACCTGACGCTGCGTGTGCTCAGACGGCGCAGCGACGGATTTCATGAACTCGCCAGTCTCGTCGCTTTTGCCGCGGTGGGAGACGACCTCGCGCTGAACCCCGGCTCAGCGCTCGAACTCACGATCAGCGGACCGACGGCGATGAGCACGGGTCCCGATGCCGACAATCTCGTGCTCGTCGCCGCACGGGCGCTGGCCGAGCGAATCGAGAGGCTGAAGCTCGGCCGTTTCGATCTCGTGAAAAGGCTGCCGGTCGGGGCGGGACTCGGAGGCGGTTCCTCCGACGCAGCGGCGGCCTTGCGGCTCATCGCGCAAGCCAATGATCTCGCACCGGACGATCCGCGGCTTCTCGACGCGGCGCGGGCAACGGGTGCGGACGTGCCGGTTTGTCTGGAGGCGAAGGCGCGGCTGATGCATGGTGTCGGTGAGAAGCTTTCGTCTCCGATCGAACTGCCGAAACTTCCCGCTGTCATCGTCTACCCCGGCGTGCCGGTTGCGACCGCGTCGGTGTTCCGCGCCCTCGAACTCGTGCCCGGAAACCGGCGTGAGAAGCCCTATAGCGAGGGCGATATACCCAAAGAGCGCGCGGCGCTCTACGAATTCCTCGCCAACGAGGCGAACGATCTGGAGCGGGCGGCGCGCTCGCAAGTTCCGGTGATCGCGGCGGCGCAGGAATGCCTAAACGACACCAACGGCGTGCGGCTGATCCGCATGTCGGGTTCGGGATCGAGCCTGTTCGGGCTCTACGACAGCGCCGAGGAAGCCGAGGAAGCCGCCGGGGAAATCCGCGCCGGGCGGCCGGACTGGTGGGTGGTCGCGACCATACTCGCTTGAGCTTCAGTGCGCGCGGGCGACGCAGAAATCGACCACTTCCAGGAGCGCGCGCTTGCCCTCGCCGTCGGGGAACAGGGCGAGCGCGTCCTTGGCGATGGCGCCGTAATGGCGGGCGCGTTCGATGGTGTCTTCGAGGGCGCGATGGCGGGAGAGCATCGCCACCGCCTGCTCGAGATTTTGGTCGGAGACCACGCCGGCTTCCAGCGCGCGGCGCCAGAATGCACGCTCCTCTTCGTTCCCGCGCCGGAACGCGAGAATGACCGGCAGCGTGATCTTGCCTTCGCGGAAGTCGTCGCCGACGTTCTTGCCGAGGCGGGCGCGGCTGCCGCCGTAATCCAACGCATCGTCGATGAGCTGGAAGGCGACGCCGAGATTCATGCCGAAGGAGCGGCAGGCCGCCTGCTCGGCCTTGGGACGCCCGGCGAGCACGGGGCCGACCTCGCAGGCGGCGGCGAAGAGTTCGGCGGTCTTGCCGCGGATCACGGCGAGATAGGCGTCTTCCGTCGTGTCGAGCTTCTTGGCGGCGGCGAGCTGCATGACCTCGCCCTCGGCGATCACCGCCGCGGCAGTGGACAGGATCTCGAGCGCCCGCAGGCTGGCGACCTCGACCATCATCTTGAAGGCCTGACCCAGCAAAAAGTCGCCGACCAGCACCGATGCCTCGTTGCCCCAGACCATGCGGGCGGCAAGCTTGCCGCGCCGGAGTTCGCTCTCGTCGACGACGTCGTCGTGCAGGAGCGTGGCGGTGTGCATGAATTCGACCGCGGCGGCGAGCTTGATGTGGCCGGCGCCGGAATAGCCCGTGAACACCGCGGTCGCGAGCGTGAGCATGGGTCTGAGCCGCTTGCCGCCCGAGGAGATGAGATGGTTCGCTACCTCCGGGATCATCGCGACCTCGGAGCCGGTGCGGGCGAGGATCAGCGCATTGACCCGCTCCAGGTCCGAACGCACGAGCTCGTTCAGCCGCTCGATCGAGGGCTCGCTCTGGGGCTCGAAGGGCAGGACGACGGCCACGGGATGCTCCGAAATGCTCCGGCACCATAGAGAAGCGACATGCGGCCCGGCAAGGCCGGATCTTCCCGGCCCGACTGCCTTTCGCGCCCGGTGCTTTCCGGCCTAGATTGCGCGCCTCAGGCGAGCGAGGGCTCTAGCATGCGAGGGCAGGAGAAATCCGGTGTGGCGGCAGAGACCGGCGCGTCCGCGAGCGCGCGGCGGATCGCCGTGCTGGTGCCCTGCTACAACGAGGAGGTGGCGATCGCGCAGGTGGTCGCCGACTTCCGCAAAGCGCTGCCCGCCGCCACCATCCACGTCTATGACAACAATTCCACCGACCGCACCGCCGAGGCCGCGCGCAAGGTCGGCGCGGTGGTCGGCCACGAGATGCGCCAGGGCAAGGGACACGTGGTGCGGCGCATGTTCGCCGACATCGATGCCGATGTTTTCGTGCTGGTCGACGGCGACGCCACCTATGACGCCCCGAGCGCGCCGCGAATGATCGAAAAGCTGATTTCGGAAAATCTCGATATGGTGGTGGCGGCCCGCCTCATTCGCGAGCAATCCGCCTACCGGCGCGGCCATCGCTCCGGAAATCTGCTGTTCACCTGGTTCGTCTCGCACATCTTCGGCGCCAGCTTCACCGATATTCTTTCCGGCTACCGCATTTTTTCGCGCCGTTTCGTGAAATCCTTTCCCGCCTTGTCGGCCGGCTTCGAGATCGAGACCGAGCTCACCATCCACGCGCTCGAGCTCGGCATGCCGGTGGGCGAGGTCGAGACGCCCTATTTCGCGCGGCCCACCGGCTCGGCCTCCAAGCTCAACACTTGGCGCGACGGCCTGCGCATCACCTGGACCATCCTCGAACTTTATCGCACCGAACGGCCGCTCCCTTTCTTCGCGATCTTCGGTTTCGCGCTCATGGCGCTCGCGGTCGTGCTCGCAACCCCGGTGGTCGTGACCTATTTCGAGCAAGGCCTGGTGCCGCGGCTGCCCACCGCCGTGCTCGCGACCGGCTTGATGGTGCTCGCCTTCCTCGCGTTCGCTTCGGGGCTGGTGCTGGACACGGTGACGCGCGGCCGGCGCGAGATGAAGCGGCTCGCCTATCTCGCCCACCGCGCGCCTTATCACGTCGAGCGCCGCGCCGGCACGCCATGACCGAACTCATCCGCACCAATGATCTCGTCCTGATCTCGGCGGTCGAGGCCTTGCTTGGCGGCGCCGGTATCGAATGCCTGGTCGCCGACCAGAACATGAGCGTGCTAGAAGGCTCGGTCGGCGTCTTGCCGCGCCGCGTGCTGGTCGCCGACGATGATCGTGTTCGGGCGCGCCGGATTCTCACCGACGCAGGCCTCGGCTATGCGCTCGCGTCCGGCTGAGGCGCCCGGCGTCTCCTTCGCGGTCACCGACGATGCGGTGCTCGGCGGACGGCTCAAGCTCGTGCAGCCGGCGCGCGGGCATCGCGCCGGCCATGATGCGATCCTGCTCGCGGCCGCGGCACCCAAGGCTGCGCACGCGGTCGATCTCGGCGCCGGGATCGGGACCGCCGGGCTCGCGCTGCTCGTGCGTGGCGCCGCCCGGCGCGTGACGCTCGTGGAGATCGACAAGGACCTCGCCGCGCTCGCGCGTGCGAACAGCGTGCGGAACGGATTCGTCGGCCAAACCGCGATCGTGATCGCGGACGTGGCATCCCTCGCCCGCCGTGGCGGCCCGCACCTGCCAAAAGCCGCAAGTGCCGATCTCGTGCTCGCTAATCCGCCGTTCAACGATCCGGCTCGGCGTAAAACATCGCCCGATGCGGCACGGAAGCGCGCATACATGGCGAAGGACTCCGATCTGGAAACCTGGGCGCGTGCCGCCGACCGGCTGCTAAAGCCGGGCGGCACGTTCGTGCTCATCCATCGGCCGGAGGCGATGGCCACAATTCTCGCGGCGCTTGCGGGCCGCTTCGGCGCGGCCGAGCTGGTCCCGATCCATCCGCGGCCGGGCGAGCCGGCGATCCGGCTGCTCGTGCGCGCCAAGAAAGGCCGCCGCACGCCGCCCATGATCCAGCCAGGCTTCGTGCTCGCCGACGCCGAAGGGCGGCCATCACTCGAAGCCGAGGCGGTCTTGCGCGGCGTGGCCGCGCTCAATCCGCGCTTGAGCGCGGACCCGCTCCACTCTATGTGACAGATATGGCGCGGTCCTTCCTTTACGGCCTTACCCGGCTGTTGCCGCGGCGGTTCCGGCGGCATGCGGCGCTGGTCCCGGTGGTGCGGCTCACCGGCATCATCGGCTATACGACGCCGCTCATGCCGGGCATGACGCTCGCCTCGGTCGCGCGCGCGCTCGAACGCGCTTTTTCGATCAAGCACGCCAAGGCGGTGGCGCTGGTGATCAATTCGCCAGGCGGCTCGGCGGCGCAGTCGCATCTCATCCACACCCGCATCCGCGCGCTCGCCGCCGAACACAAGCGGCCGGTGATCGCCTTCGTCGAGGACGTAGCCGCGTCGGGCGGCTACATGATCGCGTCGGCCGCCGATGAGATCGTCGCTGATGCTTCCTCGATCGTGGGCTCGATCGGCGTCGTCAGCACGAGTTTTGGATTCGACCGTCTGATCGAGCGGATCGGGATCGAACGCCGCGTCCATGCCGCAGGTGAACGAAAAGTAATCCTCGATCCGTTTCAGCCGGAGAAACGGGAGGACGTCGCGCGGCTCAAGGCGTTGCAAAAGGATATTCATGAGCTGTTCATCTCACTGGTGAAGGCGCGACGCGGCAAGAAATTGAAGGGCCCCGAAAAAGCCCTGTTCTCCGGAGAATTCTGGCTCGCCGGCAAGGCGCTGGAATTGGGCCTCGTGGACCAGATCGGGGAATTGCGCGGCAGCCTGCGCGAGCGCTTCGGAGATAAGGTCACGATCCAGCTGATATCGCCGCCGGCGAGCTGGTTCGGACGGCGCGCTCCGGGGATCGCGACGGAAGCGGCGCAAGGCGACTGGGCGGCGACGCTGATTTCGGCCATCGAGGCGCGTGCGCTGTGGGCCCGCTACGGCTTATAATGGATGGATCAAGGAAACCGAACATGCCTCCAGCCATCCTGTGGGCGCTCGGCGCGGTCGGCGCGGCCGCGCTGGTCAAGCTCCTCGCCGGCGCCGCGCGCAAGGCCAACGCCGATCTCGATGAGATCCGGCGTGAACCTTCGATCGAGCGCCCGATCGAACGCCTTGAACGCGACCCCATGACCGGCGAATACCGGCCGCGTAAGCACTGATCCTTTAGGATCGACCAATGCTGCAAAAACTCGACAGCGCCAATCTCAAATCGGCGGCGCGCGACTATTTTCAGCGCCCGCGCCGGAAGTTCGCGCTTGCAGTCCTGCTGGTCGCCGTCATCGCCGTCATGGCCGCGCTCTATCTTGCGACCAGGGACGGATCCGATGCCGCGATCCAGACCGCAGAAGTGACGAAGGGAGACATCGAGCGCACGGTGACCGCGCTCGCCTCGATCAAGCCCAAGACGTTCGTCGACGTCGGTACCCAGGTCTCGGGCCAGTTGCGCAAGGTGCATGTCGAGATCGGGCAGGTCGTCGAGAAAGGCGCCCTGCTCGCCGAGATCGATCCGATCATCTATCAGGCCAAGGTGCTCGGCGACCGGGCGCAGATCGAAAATCTGAAAGCCCAACTCGCCCAGGCGCGCGCCCAACTGGTGCTCGATAAGGCCCGCGACGATCGTACTCAGCGGCTGTTCGCCACCAACGCCGCGAGCAAGGACGCCGCCGAGGCCACCGCCGCGACCGTCAAGATCGACGAGGCCAAGATCGATTCCTTCGCAGCGCAGATCAAACAGACCGAGGCGACGCTCGAGGGAGACGTTGCCAATCTCGGCTATACGAAAATCTACGCGCCGATGTCCGGAACCATCGTGCAGCAGATCGCCTACGAGGGCCAGACGCTGAATGCCAGCCAGACCGCGCCGATTATCGTGCGCATCGCCGACCTCGACACCATGACGGTATGGGCGCAAGTGGCCGAAGCCGAGATCTCAAGAATCAAACCCGGCATGCCGGTTTATTTCACGACGCTTGGCATGTCAGACCGGCGCTTCAACGCGGTCGTCAGCCAGATCTATCCGACACCCGACATCCTCAACGATGTCGTGCTCTACAACGTGCTGATCGACGTGCCGAACAAGGAGCGGCTGTTGATGACCAGCATGACCGCGCAGGTCTTTTTCGTGCTCGGCTCGGCCAAGGATGTCGTGCTGGTACCGATGGCGGCGCTCCGCCCGGCGACGCGCGGCGAGAGCGGGAGCTATATCGCGCGCGTCGCCACCGACGACGGCATCGTCACGCGGCGCGTCAAGATTGGGCTCTCCAGCCGGCAGTTCGCAGAGGTGCTGAGCGGACTTTCGGTCGGCGACAAGGTCGTGGTCGCCGTCAAGGAGTCCGCGACCGCGCGCCCGCAACAGTCGAGGGGTTTGCGGAAATTCTGATCATGAAACCCGTGCGCAGCAGGGAGTTGGTGGCGCGGAAGAACGCCGCGGTTGACCGCGGCGGTCAGGCGCTCATCGAACTCGACGGTGTGTGCCGATACTATTCGGCCGGCGAAACTATCGTACGTGCACTCGATAATGTCTCGCTCTCGATCAAGGCCGGAGAATTTATCGCTATTATGGGTCCATCCGGTTCGGGCAAGTCGACGTTGATGAACGTCATCGGCTGTCTCGATCGCCCTACCGCCGGACGTTTTCGCGTCGCCGGCTACGACGTCGGCGCGCTCGATCACAACGAACTCGCGGCGCTGCGCTGCCGCACCTTCGGCTTCATTTTTCAGCGTTACAATTTGCTGCCCACCATCACGGCGGCCGAGAATGTGGAGATTCCAGCGGTCTATGCCGGCATGGCACGGCGCGAGCGCTGGACACGAGCACATGAGCTGCTCAAGCGACTCGGGATCGGAGACCGCGCGGAGCATCGCCCCAACGAGCTTTCCGGCGGCCAGCAGCAACGCGTCTCGATCGCGCGCGCGCTGATGAACGAAGCGCCGGTGATTCTCGCCGACGAGCCGACCGGTGCACTCGACAGCCAATCAGGCGAGGAGGTGCTGGCGTTGCTCGAACAGCTTCATGAAGAGGGCCGCACCGTATTGTTGATCACTCACAACAACGAGATCGCCGAGCGGACCGAGCGGATCATTCGCATGTCCGACGGCCACATCGTCGAAGACAAGCGCCGACCGAAAGCGCGCGTGGCTGCGGCGGCGCCGGACGGCGTCCATGTGCAGCTCGGCGCAAAGAACCGGTTATTTCCGGATCTCGTCGAAGCGATGAAGATGGCGGTCCGTTCGATGCGCGTGAACATCTTCCGTACCGCGCTGACGCTGTTGGGCGTCGTCATCGGCGTTGCCGCCGTGGTCGCCATGCTCGCGATCGGCGACGGCAGCAAGCAGGAAGTGCTGGAGCGAATCTCGGCGATGGGAACCAATTTGCTCGTCATCCGGCCCGGCGCCCCGGGCTTGCGCTCAAGCGGCGACATCGCCACCCTGGTGGAAGAAGATGCGAACGCGATCGACGAACTCGAGAACGTAGACATCGTCTCGCCGGAACGTGCGAGCCGCGCTACGGTGCGTGCCGGCAACATCGACTACCAGACGCTGATCCAGGGCGCGTGGCCCGGATACATCACGGCGCGCGACTGGCTGCTGGCGGTCGGCAGCGGCTTCTCCGACGATGACGTCAAGAGCTACGCTCCGGTCGTCGTGCTCGGCAACACGGTGGTGCAGAACCTCTTCCCCGGCGGCGAAGATCCGGTCGGCAGCTATATCCTGGTGAAGAACGTGCCCTTCGAGGTGGTCGGCGTGCTCAGCAAGAAAGGCGCGACGCCGTGGGGAACCGATCAGGACGACCTCGTGGTGATGCCGCTCTCGACCGGCTATATGCGC
>JAUSIF010000008.1 GCA_030648135.1 Xanthobacteraceae bacterium | reverse complement strand
CATGATCCAGCAGGCGTCCGGCGTCACCGACGAAAACCTGGGGCGCAAGACCAATGCCGTCTCTGGCATCGCCATAGAGCGCCGACAGGACCAAGGCTCGCTTTCGACCACGCACTACTTCGACAATGAGCGGCTGGCCTTTCAGATTCAGGGCGAGAAGAAATTGTCGCTGGTCGAGCAGTTTATGACGGAGCAGAAGGCGTTCCGCATCACCAACATGCGGGGCACCCCGGAATACGTCACGGTCAACGACGGTTTGCCTGAGAACGATATTGTTCGCTGTAAGGCCGACTATGTGATTTCGGAAGCAGACTGGCGCTCCACGATGCGACAGGCAGCCACCGCCGAATTGATGGACCTCATGGTCAAGCTGGCGCCGGTCAATCCACAACTCGCCATGGCTATGCTCGATCTGGTGGTCGAGAGCAGCGACGTTCCCAACCGCGAGGAGATCGTTCGCCGCATTCGCGAACTCACCGGCATGCGCGACCCGGATGCGGCGGAGCCGACGCCAGAGGAGATCGGGCGCGCGCAGCAGGCGCAGGATAAGGCGGCGCTCGAAAAAGCCGGCGCCGAGGCCAGCGTGCGCAAGATTGCGGCCGAAGCGGTACGCGCCGAAATGCAGGCGATGAAGGAGCAGGCGCTCGCGGTGCGCGCCAATGTGGCGAGCCTGGGCGGACCCAAGCGCGGCGGCCTCGATATCGCCGCCGACGCCATGACGAGGCCGGAGCTCGCACCCGTTGTCGATGAGGTTATGCGCGACCTCGGATTCGTAGGTCGCGGCGAGAAAGAGCATGAAGCGGAGCTTGCCGCGAGGGTGCAAGTCGCTCAGCAGGTGCAAGCCGAGCAGCAACAGCAGCAAGCGCAGGCCGAACAGCCGGGCCTACCGCCAGGACCTCCAACACAAGATCAACAGCCGCAACCGGACACCGCGCCGGTCGCCATTCCATCAGCAGAGGGAGTTAACCCGTGACGATCAAAGCCGCCGATTTCATCGCGCCGACCAAGGACGACTTGGAGAAAGACAACCTTGCGGGCCTAACCGACGCCGAACGCGCCGCGATCAAGGAAGCCGAGGAGGAGGACTCCGCCGCACTCAAAGCGGAAACCGCTGCTGCGGCAGAGATCGAAGCGGAAGCGGTCAAGGCCGATGCCGCCGCCGCCAAACCGGAAGCCGAAGCGAAGCCGAAAGCTGAAGCCGCGGCTGAGAAGCAAGAGAAGCCTGCGGCCGACGAAGACGAGGAGGAAGCCGAGACAGCGAAGGTCGAAGCCAAGCCTGCGGCCGAATTTGAGGTTGAACAACCGCGCTCGCCGCGCCAGGCCGTGCCGGATTGGCAGGCACCTGCGGATGCCGAAGCCAAGCTCAAAGAAATTGCGACGCAACGGGTGGCATTAGCCAAGCAATTCGATGCCGGCGATCTCACGCGGGAAGATGAACTCGCGCAGCAGACGATACTCGATACGCAACAGCGCCAGATCGAGCGCGCGCAAGACCGCGCCCAAATGGCGCACGAAATGGTGCAGGCTGTGTGGGCAAAAACCACCGTGCCTGACTTCCTCGACACGCATGCGCACTATCGCGACAACGAAACCTTGTACGGCATGCTCGATGCCGAGGTCAGGCGATTGCAGGTCATCGCCGAAAAGGCCGGCAAAGACCAGCTCGCACCGTCAATCTTGGTGGAAGCCGACAAGGCGATCAAAGCCTCGCTCGTTAAACTCGGGGTCGCGCCGGATGCGGAAACTGCCGAGGAATCGGCGGATGAGCCGGCGTTAAAGCCGAAGCAAGCCAAGCCCGCCGGCGTCAAACCTGTCATTCCGCCATCGCTCGCCAATATCCCGGCAAGCGACATCGACGCTGGCCTCGATAATTCCAAGTTTGCTTCGCTCGACCGGCTCCAGAAGCGTGACCCGCTTGCCTACGAGCGGGCGGTTGCTGGCCTGTCTCCATCCGAGCAGGAAGCCTACAGCACGTTTCATTGATGCCCCTGAAACTGAGCGTGCGAGTCGGCCAGTCGGTCGCTATCGGCGGCCCGACCACGATGCGCGTCGAAAGCAAATCCGGTCAGGTTGTCGGCCTGATGTTCGACGCCGATCTCTCGGTTCCCATTCGAATCGTTCCTGAAAGGGAAGATACCGGCGCGCCCAATCCGCGCGGCGCCTCGGTTGGTCTTGGCATGGAGACGCAGAGCAATCTGCCGTCACCCGGTCTCGGCCGCAAGTCTTAAGCGGAATTACCCTCACCCAGCGCATGACGTGCCGGGCTGACAAAGGAGCTGTCTCATGCAGACGGTTATTCCTGTCGGCGATCCAAAAGCCGTCATTCGTTTCTCCGCGTTTCTCGCGGCGGACGTTGCGAAAAAGGCCTACTTCGAACGAAAGTTCATGGGCACCTCGCAAAATTCCATCATCCAGCGCCTGACCGATCTCGAAGGCCAGGCCGGCGACACCATCACCTTCGATCTGTCCCTGCAACTGCGCAAGCGCCCAGTCTACGGCGACGACAAAGCCGAGGGCAAGGGCGTGGAACTGCGCTTCGCCACCGACACCATCCACATCGACCAGATGCGCGCCCCGATCGATCTCGGCGGACGCATGACGCGCAAGCGCACGATCCACAATCTGCGTGAGATCGGCCGCGAGCGTGGCTCGGAGTATTGGGCCAAGTTCCTCGATGAGATGATGTTCGTCTACCTGTCGGGCGCGCGTGGCATCAACGAGGACTACATCGAGGACGTGACCTGGACCGGAACCGCCGGCAACTCCATCCAAGCGCCGGACACCAGTCACATCCTGTACGGCGGCGACGCCACGTCAAAGGCCACAATCGCCAGCGATGACGTTATGTCGAAGGCGGTGATCGAGAAGGCCGATGTCAAGGCGCAGATGATGCGCTCCACGGACACCGAGAACGCGACCATGCGTCCCAGCATGGTCGAGGGCGAGGGTCGCTACGTGCTGGTGATGTCGCCGTTTCAGTCGCATCAGTTGCGCAATGCTTCGAGCAGCGACTGGGTGGATTTCCAGAAGGCGGCGGCCGCGGCGGAAGGCAAGAGCAACCCGCTGTTCAAGGGCGGGCTCGGCATGATCAAAAACACGGTCCTGCACGAGCACGAGAGCGTGATCCGCTTTTCCGACTACGGCACCGGCAGTCCGGGCGTGCTCGCAGCGGCGCGCGCGCTGTTCCTCGGCCGACAGGCTGGCATCTGCGCCTTCGGCATGGCCGGCGGCACCCGCTTCCAATGGAACGAAGAGCCGACCGACCACAAGAACTCGGTTGAAATCTGCGCCGGCACGATCATCGGCGTGAAAAAGACGCGGTTCAAGAGCCGCGACTTCGGCGTGCTCGCGATCGACACCTACGCGCCCGACCCGAACGCCTGATCCAGCACAAACCTGAGTAAGAGCGTGGGCGGCTGATCGTCGCCCGCGATCTTCCCACCATCCTTTCAACGATTGTCCGAGGAGGACAAAATGAGTTTGCTCCATTCCAACTACACGCAAGGCCCGCTTCGTATCGCGGCGCCTCAGGTTGCCGGCGAGGTCGTTGCCGTGCGCTACGAGTACACCGTGCCGGACGATGTCGCCGATGGCGATATCATCGAACTCGGCGTGCTGCCGGCATACTGCCGCGTCGTCGATGCCATACTCGAT
>JAUSIF010000176.1 GCA_030648135.1 Xanthobacteraceae bacterium | reverse complement strand
GTGACGTCGCCGTCCATCAGATTTTTTTCATCGAAATCTCCGAGCGCGGCTTTCTGGCCGCCCTCGGTTTTCTCGATCACCACCGCCTTGAACGTCGCCATGGAGATGTCTCACCCATGCTCAGGTCGAGGCTGTGGCGGTGCGAATAACCGGACGTTCCTTGATCGGCAGATTGATTACGGCGGACGCGATCCCGAGCGCGACCGAAAGCCACCACACGATCGCATAGGAGCCCGTGCTCTCGTACAAGAGGCCGCCGAGCCATACGCCGAGAAAGCCGCCGACCTGATGACTGAAGAAGACGAAGCCGAACAGCATGGCGAGATAGCGGTTGCCGAACATGACCATCACCAGCCCAGATGTGGGCGGCACGGTCGAGAGCCACAGGAAACCGATCACCATGCCGAAGCCGATCGAAGTCACCGGCGAGGCCGGCAACAGCACGAAGACGGCGATCGCCGCCGCGCGGCTGAAATAGATGATCGCCAGCAGCCACCGCTTCGGCATCCGGCTCGACAGCGCGCCCGACAACAGCGAGCCGACGATATTGAATAGGCCGATGACCGCCAGCGTCCAGCCGCCGATGCTCGCTGAGAGACCGATATCGGCGAGATAGGCCGGCAGATGCACGGTGATGAAGGCGAGCTGGAAGCCGCAGGTGAAGAAGCCGGTGACCAGGAGCACGTAGCTCGGATGGCGAAAGGCTTCGAGCAGAGCCTCAACGATCGACTGGTCGCGTAGCCCGGGTCCGCCCGCCGATGTCTGGCCGCGCATGGCGAGGGCGAGCGAGAGCGGCAGGATCAGGAGCATGATCCCGCCGAACACGACCAGCGTCTCTTGCCAGCCGATCTCGGAGATCAATCCGCTCGCCAACGGCGGAAACAAAAATTGGCCGAACGAACCCGCCGCCGTTGCGGCGCCGAAGGCGAGCGGGCGCATCGGTTCCGGCAGGATCTTGCCGAAGGCGGCGATCACCATGTTGAACGAACAACCCGAGAGCGCGAAGCCGAAGATAACGCCGGCGCTCAGGTCCAGCAGCCCGGGCGTGGAGGAATAGGCCATCAGCGTAAGCGCGAGCGCATAGAGCAGCCCGCCGACCCACATGACCCGCACCACGCCGAAACGGTCGGCGACCGCGCCGGCGAAGGGCTGCGCAGTGCCCCAGACGATGTTTTGGATCGCGATGGCAAGGCCGAATACGTCGCGGCCCCAGCCGAATTCGCTGGTCATCGGCAACAGGAACATGCCGGACGAGGAGCGCGGCCCGAACGCGAGCATGGCGATGAGGCAGCCGGCGAACAGCACGAGAATATGCGCGCGCCAAGAGATCGGCGTGATCGGCGTGGAGGTCGAACTTGGCATTTCGTCGTCCCGGCAGCGCTCGGCCACCATGCAAGGATGGCGGGGGAGGGATTCCCCCTCGATCAAGCCGGCGAACTTAGCGGCGTGCGCCGCCGCGCCCAAGTAAATCTTGGTGAAGGCAGCCATCGCGGACATGCATGGCTGCGTCGTCGTGCCGGGAACCGGGTATCGGCGCTGTGCGTTTCATATCCATAGGCCTCCCCATGGGGTCGCGCGGCCGATCTTGGCGTGCTTGCCGGGGACTGGCGGGATGGCCAGATTTGCGCTATATATGATTTGCTCGGAGTGAGGATAAGCCGAGCGTTCCCGGGGAACCGGGACAGAAGTCCGGCGCAAGCCGGATTTTCAAGCCGCCAGATATGCTCAAATAGAGCACAAAGGCGGTCAGGTCAGGAGGGAAGACGCCATGCCTGCATTGGTGACCCCGCAGGTCGAGACTTTAGGTCCGCCGGTGCCCCATGGTCTCGGGCCGGTGTCGCGTCCGGGCTCGGGCGCCGCGGCGCGCAAGCTTGGCGTCCTGCCGATGCCCTCGCTCGAATGGAACGAGACGGTCGCGCGCGAGACCGCGCATCTCTACGAGCGCATCAAGACGGTGGTGCCGCCGGTCGAGTGGCCGTTCTTCGCGCCCTATGTGAAGGCGATCAACGAACTCAAGAAACAGCGCAACGCCGTCATCCTCGCGCACAATTACCAGACCCCGGAAATCTACAACTGCGTCGCCGATTTCGTCGGCGATAGCCTGCAGCTCGCCCGCGAGGCCACCAAGACCAAGGCCGACATCATCGTGCAGGCCGGCGTGCACTTCATGGCCGAGACCTCGAAGCTGTTGAACCCCGACAAGGTGGTGCTGATCCCCGATCTGCGCGCCGGCTGCTCGCTCGCCGCCTCCATCACTGGCGCCGACGTGCGGTTGCTGCGCGAGCGCTTCCCCGGCGTGCCGATCGTGACCTACGTCAACACCTCCGCCGAGGTGAAGGCCGAAAGCGACATCTGCTGCACCTCCTCCAACGCGGTGCAGGTGGTGGAGAGCTTCGGCGTCGATCGCGTGATCCTGATCCCGGACGAGTTCCTGGCCCGCTGGGTCGCGACCCAGACCCCGGTCAAGATCATCGCCTGGAAGGGCCATTGCGAAGTGCACGAGCGCTTCACCGCCGACGAGCTGCGCAAATATCGCGCTAGCAATCCCGGCGTGCAGATTTTGGCGCACCCGGAATGTCCGCCCGACGTGCTGGCGGAAGCCGACTTCACCGGCTCGACCTCCGCCATGATCAACTTCGTCAAGTCGAAGCGGCCGAGGAAGGTCTTGATGGTCACCGAGTGTTCCATGGCCGACAACGTCCAGGTCGAGACGCCGGACGTCGAATTCGTGCGGCCGTGCAACCTCTGCCCGCATATGAAGCGCATCACGCTGGCCAAAATTCTCGACAGCCTGGTCTATTTGCGCGAAGAGGTGGAGATCGATCCCGCGATCGCCGAGCGCGCCCGCCGCGCGGTCGAGCGGATGGTGCAGCTGAAGAATTGATCCGTCATCCCGGCCGAGCGCGAAGCGCGAGAGCCGGGATCGCGATCCCGGATAGCCGCTTTGCGGCTTCCGGGATGACGGGAAAGAAGCAATGTCCGACAATCCCCGCGAATCCGAAGAACTCGCGCCCCGCTCCTGGAGCGGTATCGACGACGTGGTGATCGTGGGCGGCGGGCTGGCCGGGCTTTTTTGCGCGCTCAAGCTCGTGCCGCGTCCAGTGACCGTCGTCACCGCCGCGCCGATCGGCGAGGGCGCCTCCTCGGCCTGGGCCCAGGGCGGCATCGCCGCCGCGATCGGCGAGGGCGACAGCGTCGAGGCTCATTTAGCCGACACGGTCGCGGCCGGCGCCGGCATCGTCGACCGCCGCATCGCGGAAATGATGGTGGCGGAAGGCCCGGCGCGCATCAAGGATCTCCTCGCCTATGGCGTGCCCTTCGACCGCGATCTCGAAGGCCATCTCCTGCTCTCGCGCGAGGCGGCCCATTCCGCCCGCCGCATCGTGCGGGTCAAAGGCGACCGCGCCGGTGCCGCGATCATGGCGGCGCTCATCGCCGCCGTGCGCGCGACGCCCACCATCCGCGTGCTCGACGGCCTCGTGCTCGACGATCTCTTGAGCGACGACCGCTATCTCGCCGGCATCCATGCGCGGCCCAGCGGCGGCAAGGGCGAGGGGATTTCGATTCCGGCGCGCGCGGTGGTGCTCGCGTCGGGCGGCATCGGCGGGCTCTACGCGGTCACCACCAATCCGCGCGAGGCGAGGGGGCTCGGCTTGGCCGCTGCCGCCCGCGCCGGTGCCGTCATTGCCGACGCCGAATTCGTCCAGTTCCATCCCACCGCGCTCGCTGTCGGGCGCGATCCGGCGCCGCTCGCGACCGAAGCCTTGCGCGGGGAGGGGGCGACCCTCGTCAACAACAAGGGCGAGCGGTTCATGCAAGCGCTGCATCCGGGTGCGGAACTGGCTCCGCGCGACGTGGTCGCGCGCGGCGTCTTCGCCGAGATCGCCGCCGGCCGCGGCGCCTTTCTCGATGCGCGCAAGATCGAGAATTTCGCCGAGCGCTTTCCGACCGTATTCGCCGCCTGCAAGGAGGCCGGCATCGATCCTACCGCCGCGCCGATCCCGGTCGCGCCCGCGGCGCATTATCACATGGGCGGCGTGCTCACCGACGCCAATGGCCGCAGCTCGCTCGACGGCCTGTGGGCGGCGGGCGAGGTGGCGAGCACCGGCGCCCACGGCGCCAACCGGCTCGCGTCCAATTCGCTCCTGGAGGCGGTGGTGTTCGCCGCGCGCATCGCCGAGGACATCGGCGGGCTGTTGCCGTTGCCGCAGACCCACGCCTGGCCGAAGCTCGAACCCGCGGCGGCAGCGAAAACCGCCAAGGCGGGCGCGGAGGAGAAACGTCTGCGCGCGCTGATGTCGGCGGAAGTCGGCGTGATCCGGACCGGCAATGGACTTTCGCATGCGCTCGGTGAGATCGTGGCGATCGAGCGCAAGGCCAAAACCGCGGAGGTCAAAAACATGGCAGTGGCGGCGCTCCTGGTCGCGGCCACGGCCTTGGCGCGCACCGAGAGCCGCGGCGCGCATTTCCGCGCGGATTTCCCCGCAGCCGACCCGAAACAGATGCAGCGAAGCTATTTCACTCTCGAGCAGGCGCGCGCGGTGGCGAATCGCGCCGGCGCCAAGGCGGCCTGAGTTATGAAAGCATTTTGCGAGCCTGTCCTTTTCTTCCCTCCCCCTGAAAGGGGGAGGGTCGCCGAGCAAAGCGAGGCGGGGTGGGGGTCGATGGCTGGGACGAATGACCCCCGCCCGGCTCGCCGCTCGCGCGGTTCGCCACCCTCCCCCTTGCAGGGGGAGGGAAGGAAACAGTGATGCACAAAGATCTCCTCGCCCCCGGCGCGTTTCTCTCCCCGCTGGTGATCGAGGACGCGGTGCGCCGCGCGCTCGAGGAGGATCTCGGCCGCGCCGGCGACATTACCTCGGCGGCGACCATCCCGGAGGGAACCAAAGCCCGCGCCAAGCTGGTCGCGCGCGAGCCAGGCGTCATCGCCGGGCTCGCCTGCGCGGTGGAAGCCTTCCGCCTGCTCGATCCGGAAATCTCGTTCCGTGCCAAGATTCGCGACGGCGCCAAGGTCGCGGCGCGCGCGACCGCCGCCGAAGTGGAAGGGCCGGCCGCCGCGATTCTTTCCGCTGAACGGGTGGCGCTCAATTTCGTCGGCCATCTCTCCGGCATTGCCACGCTGACCGCGGCTTATGTGGCGAAGGTTGCGCACACCAATGCGAAGATCAGCTGCACGCGCAAAACCATTCCCGGCCTGCGCGCGCTGGAGAAATACGCGGTGCGCTGCGGCGGCGGATCGAACCACCGCTTCGGTCTCGACGATGCCGTGCTGATCAAGGACAACCACATCGCGGTGGCGGGTGGGATCAAGTCCGCGCTCGAGCGCGCGCGCGCGGCCGTGGGGCATCTGGTGAAGATCGAGATCGAGGTCACCTCGCTCGAAGAGCTTGCCGAGGTGCTGGCGGCGGGCGGCGCCGACGCCGTGCTCTTGGACAATATGGACGCGAAGACCATGAAGCGCGCGGTGGAAAAGGTCGCGGGCAAGCTCATCACCGAAGCTTCCGGCGGCGTCAGCCTCGATACGGTCGCCAAGATCGCCGAGACCGGCGTCGACGTGATCTCGGTGGGGCGGATCACCCATTCCGCGCCCGCCCTCGACCTGGCGCTGGATGTGGAAACATGACCCGTCATCCCGGGCGAGGGCGAAGCCCGGGACGACGATCAATATCGCGCCCCGAAGCGCAATCCCGGCGCCGGGCGCTCGGCCAGCACCTCGCGGCGGAAGCGATAGAGCGCCGCCGGCCGGCCGCCAGTCGCGGTCGCCATTTCCCCGGTCGGCTCCACCAGCGCGGTGCCTTCGACCAGCCGGCGGAAATTCTGCTTGTGCAGATGGCGTCCGGAAATCGCCTCGACCGTGTGTTGCAGCTCGGTGAGGGTGAATTCTGCCGCCATCAGCTCGAACACCACCGGGCGATATTTCAGCTTGGCCCTGAGCCGCGCGATCGCGGTGGCGAGAATGCGCCGGTGGTCGAGCCGCATCGCCTCGCCGAGCGGAACAAGTTTACCGCCTGCGCGCGCGGCCTCGCGGCCGTCGCGTAGCGCCTCCTCGATCAGCCCCGCCTCATAGAGAAGTTCATAGCGCTCGAGCACCTTCTCCTCGTCCCACGGCAAGCCATCGCTGCCGAAGGCGAGCTTGAGCCGGTCGCGATGGGGGAGCGCACGGCCGGGCTCGCGCCGCGCCGTCTTCGCCCAGGCGCCGAGTGCGGGCAGGATCGCGGCGTCCAGCAACGCCGGCCTGCCGCCGCGCCAGTCCTCCCACGGGAAGAAGCGATACCAGGGCTCGAAGCGTGCGCCGGCGGCCTCCAGCGCCTTGTTGTCCTCCGGCAGCCGCGTGAGCGCGAGATAGCCGACCGAAACCACGTGCGGATCGGCGCCGCCCGCGCGCGTGAGCCGGCCGCGGTCGCCGAAGGTATAGAGCTGCTCCACATAGCCGACCGAGAGCGCGGTCTGCTGATCGACGAAAGTGCGCAGCGCGATCTCGAAGGTGCGGTGGGCGAGGGGATCGAACGGGCCGGTCGGCAGGCCGATGGCCTCACCCGAGCGCGCGCCCGCGACCAGGATCTGCGGCGCGTCGTTGTCGATGGCGACGATCGCGGCGGTGAGGCCGATCTCGATCGGCGCGCGGATGGGGCCAGCCATGGTGAACGAATCCGGGCGGTCGTCCACCGCTGTTATGGCGGGAAGTTCAATCGACGGGAAGCGTGAAAGGTTCGGCCTCATAGGCGGCAAGGCCGTAGCCGATGCGGCCGATGGCCTTGAGCATGCGGCCTTGGCGGCCGAGAAACGCATCGCCCATGGCGACCAGACGGATGTTGGGCGAGGCGGTGGGCGAGGCGGCGCGCAGGCGCAGCGCGATCTCCTCTTCGTCGCGCTGCGGCGAGAGCGCGCAAGCCGCGACATAGGCGGCGGCGGTCGAGCGGCTGATGCCGGCGAAGCAGTGCACCACCAGCGGCTGCGCCCGGTCCCAGCGGTCGAGGAAGCCGACGAGCTTCTGCACGTGTTCTTCGCAGGGCAGGATCATGCCGTCGAGCGGCTCGGAGATGTCGTCCATCTGCAGCCAGAGATGGTCGTCGGGCGCGATCCCGTTCGGACGGAACACGCGCGCTTCGTCGCGCACCAGCGTCACCACATGGCGCGCGCGGGTCTCCTCGACCGTTTCGTGCAAGCGCGCAAGCGAACAGACCCGGATCTTCATTTTTCTGCAGCCAGCTCCTGGAAGCGCTTGAGGAAATGCCGCTCGGCGGTCTCCGCGCCCCAGGGAATCAAATAGCCTTTCAATGTGGCGGCGTCGAGATCGGGCGGGCCGCCGAAGAAGCGGCGGGCTTCCGGCTCCTCGAAGCCCGCGAGCTTGGTCGCCTCAAGATAGGCGGCGCCGCGGTCGGCGGTCTTGATGAGCTTCAACAGCGGCGCCGGCCATTTCGCCGGCAAACCGAAGCGCAGGCTCACCGCATGGATGAGGCGCGCCTCGATTTTCTTGTAGTCGTCCTTGAGCGCCGCCTTGAACGGACTGATGAGGTCGCCGATCACATATTCGGAGGCGTCGTGCAGGAGCACGGCGAGCCGCCAGCGCCGGTCGACATTGGGCTGAATGCGCCGAGAGATCGCCTCCACCAGGAGCGCGTGCTGCGCGACCGAGAAGATATGGGCGCCTTCGGTCTGACCGTTCCAGCGCGCGACGCGGGCGAGGCCATGGGCGATGTCCTCGATCTCGATATCGAGCGGCGAGGGATCGAGCAAATCGAGCCGGCGGCCCGACAGCATGCGCTGCCAGGCGCGGGGGGAGGAGGAGAAGCGGCGAG
>JAUSIF010000384.1 GCA_030648135.1 Xanthobacteraceae bacterium | reverse complement strand
GGAAAAAAAATGCAGATCGTGGGCGACGATGTTTTCGTCACCAACGTGGAGCGCCTGAAGCGCGGCATTTCCGAAGGCGTCGCCAATGCGATCCTGGTCAAGGTCAATCAGATCGGCACGCTGACGGAGACGCTTGCGGCGGTGGAGACCGCGCATCGCGCCGCCTATCGCGCGGTGATGTCGCACCGCTCGGGCGAGACCGAGGACTCCACCATCGCCGATCTCGCGGTCGCCACCAATTGCGGGCAGATCAAGACCGGCTCGGTTTCCCGCTCCGACCGCATGGCGAAATACAATCAGCTCCTGCGCATCGAGGAGGAGCTCGGAAAAGAGGCGCGCTATGCCGGGCGCGCGGCGTTGAAGGCGCTCGCCTGAACGGAAAAGCGGCTGCCGGTGTCTATGTGACGCCGGCAGCCGCTGTTGCTCTTGCCGCGTAACTACACCCGCTAATACGACCGGCCGGCGGATCAGTTGGTCGCCGCCGGCAGCGGCGGCAGGTCGTTGAAATATTGCGGATGCGTCTTCTGCACCCCGGCCAGGAAGCTGGGCGAGAACTGCTCCGGAATCTTGAGCCGCGCCGCGCCCGGCAGCGTGTTCTTCAACACATCGTCCTCGGCGGCCTCGAACGCCTTCAGGACCGCCGGCGAAAGTCGCGGATCGTAACTGATGTGCTGCACCGCCTTCTTGCCCACGACGAGATTAATGTTGGGGACCGATTTGGCGAAAATCTCCACCGCCTCGTTGCGGTTCTTGCGGGTGTATTGCGAGGCCTCCGCCAGGGCGGTTACGAAATTGCGGACCACTTCCGGGCTGCTCTGGATCATGGGCTCGTGCGATGTCACCACCATGATGTAGGACAAATGACCGCCGCCGCGAACCACGACGTAGGAATCCGGCACCTGCTCCAGCACGGCGGTGTTGAAGGGCTCCCAGGAAACCACCGCGTCGATCTTTCCCTCTTTCAAGGCGGGAGCGAGCGCGGGCGGCGCCATGATGTTTTCGATGGTCACGTCCTCGTATTTCATGCCGCGGCGGGCGAGCACCATCTTGAGATACTCGTCGGAGGTCTGTGCCTTGGCAAGACCGATGCGCTTGCCCTTCAGGTCCTCGATCTTGCCGGCCCGGATGCCGGAGCCCTTGCGCGCCACGATCGCGAGCGGCTCGTCGGCGTTGGAGCGGGTGGCGTCGCTCATGATGATTCCGATCACCCGGAACGGCTCGCCGCTATGCCGCGCCTTTAGAAAGGTAGTCACGCTCATGTCGCCAAACTGGACCTCGCGCTTCTGCATGGCATTGACCATGTCGGTGCCGGTGTTGACCACCTTGAGGCGGACATCGATGCCGTGCTTCTTGAAGAAGCCCTTGTCCACGCCGACGAACATGGGCAGGTGGCCGAAGTTGTTGCCGATCACCAAATCGAGCGTCGGGATTGCTTGCGCCGCCGCCGGCGCCGCACCGATTCCGAGCGTGCCAGCCAGCGCCACGCTCGCGATCAGGGAAGCAACTCCCTTGCGATGAATAATGCTCATGACCCTTCCTCCCGGGTTGAACGAAAATTTCTGCCCGCGCTTCAGTCGTGCCCGGACAGCTGCGGGCATTTTTGTCGAGATTGTCGGCCGTCCAGAGGGGACGGTACTACAGAGTGACACAAGCGTCTCCTGGTCCGTTAACGGCGAAGCAACCCGCAGCCCCCATAAGGGCGCATGGTCGCGCGTACGCGTTTAGGGCGGATACTCCAGAGCCTCGCCTTGCATTTGGGGGCGGCGGCGATCATCGGCTATTTCGCCTTCCAGACTTATCAAGGCAATTACGGGTTGCTGGCCCAGCGCGCCTTCGAGCAGGAGATCACGAACCTCAGTTTGGAGCGCGACGCGCTCAAGGCCGAACGCGCCGATTGGGAGCGCCGGGTCGGGCTGCTCCGGACCGACAAGCTCGACCCCGACCTCCTGGAGGAGCTGGCGCGGCGCGAACTCGGCTTCGCTTTGCCTAACGATCTGGTCATGCTCAACCCCGGGCGCTGAAACGAGATTGCGCCGGCGGGCGTTTTCACGACATACCCTTGCCGAATCCCCGGCGCTTGCGAGAGAGGCGCCGCCTCCCGTGGCACCCCATATGGAATTGCGCTAAGCAGGCCCGCGCGGAGAGCGAGAAAAAATGCCCGTCGCCGCCAAATCCGTCGAAGCCGAGAAACCCGCCCGTCCCGGCCAGGACCAGGCCGGGGAGCCCGCCGTCGCGGCCTTGAGCCGGGAGGCGGAGATTCGCGCCTATCGCGAGATGCTGTTGATCCGGCGCTTCGAGGAGAAGGCCGGCCAGCTCTACGGCATGGGGCTGATCGGCGGCTTCTGCCATCTCTACATCGGCCAGGAAGCGGTCGTCATCGGCATGAAGATGGCGATCGAGGACGGCGACCAGGTCATCAGCGCCTATCGCGACCACGGCCATATGCTCGCCTGCGGCATGGACCCCAAAGGCGTCATGGCCGAGCTCACCGGCCGCCGCTCGGGCTATTCCAAGGGCAAGGGCGGCTCGATGCACATGTTCTCGACCGAGAAAAATTTCTACGGCGGCCACGGCATCGTCGGCGCGCAGGTTTCGCTCGGCACCGGCATCGCCTACGCCAACCGCTATCGCGACAACGGGCGCGTGTGCCTCACCTATTTCGGCGACGGCGCCGCCAACCAGGGCCAGGTCTATGAGAGCTTCAACATGGCCGGGCTGTGGAAGCTGCCGGTGGTCTATGTGATCGAGAACAACAAATATGCCATGGGCACTTCGGTGGACCGCTCCTCGGCACAGACCGATCTCTCCAAGCGCGGGCTGTCGTTCAACATTCCGGGCGAGCAGGTGGACGGCATGGACGTGCGCGCGGTCAAGGCCGCGGGCGACAAGGCGGTCGCCTACGCGCGCGCGGGCAAGGGGCCGTATATTCTGGAAATGCAGACCTACCGCTATCGCGGCCATTCCATGTCGGACCCGGCCAAGTACCGCTCCAGGGACGAAGTGCTGAGGGTGCGTAGCGAGCAAGATCCGATCGACATGGTGCGGGCGCGGCTCGTCGCCGAGAAGCGCGCGAGCGAGGATGAGCTGAAGAAGATCGACGCCGAGGTGAAGAACATCATCAACGAGGCGGCCGAGTTCGCCTCGAACGATACCGAGCCCGATCCGGCTGAGCTTTATACCGACGTGTTGCGCTGAGCGGGGATCCCGTGCCGATCCAGGTGTTGATGCCGGCGCTCTCTCCCACCATGGAGAAGGGCAATCTCGCCAAATGGGTGAAGAGCGAGGGCGACGCCGTGAAGGCCGGCGACGTCATCGCCGAGATCGAGACCGACAAGGCCACCATGGAAGTGGAGGCGGTCGACGAGGGCACGCTCGGAAAAATCCTGGTGCCCGCCGGCACCCAGGACGTGGCGGTCAATACGCCGATCGCGCTCATTTTGGTCGACGGCGAGAGCGCCAAGGATATTTCCGCCAAGCCCAAAGCGAAGTCCGCTGTCGTCCCGGCCAAGCGCGCGGAAAGCGCGCGCGAGCCGGGACCGTCGACCGCATCTCCATCGCAAACGGTCCCGGATCGCGGCGGGGAACCTGCGGTACCCGCTGCGTCCGGGACGACGAGTTTCTACGACGCCTCCGACGAAGTCCCCCCCGGCACCGAGATGGTCACCATGACCGTGCGCGAGGCGTTGCGCGACGCCATGGCCGAGGAAATGCGGCGCGATCCCGCCGTGTTCGTGATCGGCGAGGAGGTGGCCGAATATCAGGGCGCCTACAAGGTGACGCAGGGGCTGTTGCAGGAATTCGGCGAGCGCCGCGTGATCGACACCCCGATCAGCGAGCACGGCTTCGCGGGGCTCGGCGTCGGCGCCGCCTTCGCGGGATTGAAACCCATCGTCGAATTCATGACCTGGAATTTCGCCATGCAGGCGATCGACCAGATCGTGAATTCGGCGGCGAAGACGTTGTACATGTCGGGCGGGCAGGTGACCTGTTCGATCGTGTTCCGCGGGCCGAACGGGCCGGCCGCGCGCGTCGCCGCCCAGCACAGCCAGGATTATTCGGCCTGGTACTCGCACATTCCGGGCCTCAAGGTGATCGCGCCGTTTTCCGCCGCCGACGCCAAGGGGCTCTTGAAGGCCGCGATCCGCGATCCCAATCCGGTGATCTTCCTCGAGAACGAAATCCTCTACGGCAAGTCGTTCCCGGTGCCGAAGCTCGACGACTATGTGCTGCCGATCGGCAAGGCGAGGATCGCGCGGGCGGGCAAGGACGTTACTCTGGTGGCGTGGTCGATCGGCATGAACTACGCGCTCCAAGCCGCTGAAGAACTTGCAAAAATAGGCATCGAGGCCGAGGTGATCGACCTGCGCACGCTGCGGCCGATGGATACCGAAACCATCATCGCCTCCGTGAAGAAGACCGGCCGCGCCGTGACGGTGGAGGAAGGCTGGCAGCAGAACGGTGTCGGCGCCGAAATCGCGACGCGCATCATG
>JAUSIF010000381.1 GCA_030648135.1 Xanthobacteraceae bacterium | reverse complement strand
CTCGCCGAGGCGCTCGGCAGCTCGGCCGAAGCGCCGCACGGCGTCATCATCGCGCTGGCCCACGACCAGCCGGAAATCGCCGAGATCGTGGTCGCCCGCTCGCCGCTGTTGAACGAGGCCGAGCTGGTCGATCTCATCGGCAGTGGGGCCGAGCGGGTGCAGAGCGTGATCGCCGCGCGCGTACCGCTTTCGCGCGCGCTCGCCGCCGCCATCGCCGAGGTCGCCGGCGCCGCCGCTTGCCTGGTCCTGATCGAAAATCCCCACGCCGATACGCCGGTGGCGGCGCTCGCCCGCATCGCCGAACGCCACGGACATCTCGCCGCCGTGCGCGAGACGCTGCTCGCGCGCGCGGACGTTCCCGCCGATACGCGCCAGGCGCTGGTCGCCAAGCTTTCCGACACGCTTGCGCGCTTCGTCACGCAGCGCGAATGGCTGCCCGAGGAACGCGCGCAACGGGTCACGCGCGAGGCCTGCGATCGCGCCACCGTGGCGATCGCCGCCGGCCGGCAAGCCGACGAGGTCGCAGCACTGGTCCGGCATCTGGTCGCGAGCGGCCAGCTCACCGGCATGCTCATGCTGCGCGCGCTGATCTCCGGCAATATGCGGTTCCTGATCGAGGCGCTGGCCGAACTTTCGGGTTTGAAGCCCGCGCGGGTCGCCGCCATCCTCGCCGACCGCACCGGGCACGGCTTCCGCGCGCTCTATGAACGGGCGGGGCTGCCTGAGGCCGCCTATGGCGCCTTCCGCGCCGCGCTGGAAGTGATCCAGGAGGTCGGGTTCGTCGGCGATACTTATGGAGCGGCGGTAGTGCGCCGACGCATGGTCGAGCGCGTGCTCACCCGCTACGAGGACGCCGCCGAAGGCGAACTCGATCACTTGCTCGCGATGTTGAGAAGGTTCGCGGCCGAGGCCGCGCGCGAGGAAGCGCGCTACTACACCGCCGATCTGGTCGCCGCCGCCTGACCGGCGAGACGCGGCCGCGCGGTTCTCGGCTTATTTCGGCTTCGCGGGCATCTCGAGCGCAGGCGCGGCATCGGCCGCGATCTCGGCATAGGCGTCCTTGAGCTCGCCGGCGAGAAACTTCTCGCCCCAAGCCGCCAGCCGCTCGGCGACCTCGAGCCCGGTCGGCTCGTTGGCATCGCGCCGGTTTTCCCGCACCACCGCGCGAATGGCCTCGACATAGCGATCGATGACCGCGAGCGGAATGCGGGTCTTGTCGGGGGCGTGATACACGAGCCGGGACATGCCCGCGGCCAGGCGGCCGGCAAGCGGAAATCCGAGCGTCGCCGCATTGCCTTTGATGTCGTGGCCGGCCCGAAACAGCATATCGAAGCTCGCCTTGGAGCGGCCGCGCTGGTGCAGCGACTTGCGGGCGGCGTCGAGACTGTCGCATTCGACTTGCATCCAGCCGCCGAACTCGCCCTTCAATCGGTCGAGGGCGGCTTCGCCCTGCTCGACCACATCCATGGCGATGTCGCCGGGCTCGGCGGTGTGAACGACCGCGGTCTTGAGATTGTGCGGCGGGACGATGACCGAATGGTCTTCGAACCGCTGTTGTTCAGGTTGCGCCGGTGGGAGCTTGGACATGTTTTTCTGGGCCGCTCAGCCGGTCATTGGGGAGCCGCGCGCGCCGGGGCGGGCGGTTGCTGCTGCGCAGGGGGCTCGATTCCGTCGCGCCGGTCCGGTTCTTGATGCGGCTTTGCACGCTGCTCGACGAAGCGCTTGTCGAGCGGCTGCACCGGGATGGTCTTGCCGCCATCCTTGCCCTTGCGGCGCTCGGGGCCGGTATAGTTCGAGATCACGGCGCGGCGGCGGTCGGGGCCGAAATAGCTCTGGGTCTGGATGAAGGGTCGCGGATTGAGCACCACGCTCAGGATGCGCTCGTACAGCGCCTTCGCCGCGATGGGCTTGGCCAGAAATTCGGTCACGCCCGCATCGCGGGCCTCGATCACCCGCTTCTTCTCCGAATGTCCGCTCAACATGATGATCGGCACGAACGGGTTGGTAGCGCTTTCCGGTTTACGGATGGCGCGGGTGAACTCGATCCCGTCGAAGACCGGCATCGCCCAGTCGGTGATGACGATATCCGGATTGTGAGCGGTGAAGAATTCGAGCCCGGCGGCGCCGTCCTCGGCCTCGTGGATGTCGCGCGAGCCGAAGCCGTGCAGGAGCTGGCGCACGATGCGGCGCATGTGCGCGTTGTCGTCGACGACCAGAAAGCGCAGGCGGTGGAAATCGATCCGGATCATGGCGTCGCCCCCGCGGCCGGGCGGCCCCGTCGCGTATTCCGATGCATTAAAGGCCGTTAGCCTTAAGAATTCGTTGAGAAATTCCGCTCCGGCCGGGTGCCTTCAATCGCCGAATTGCTCGGCCAAGATGCGCTCGTCGAGGCTGTGGCCGGGGTCGAACAGCATGACCATGGACGAGGCCGGGTCCATGCGCGCCGAGACCTTGATCACGGAGCGGACCTCGAAGTGATCGGCCACCGCGTTGACCGGCCGCTTGTCGGCCTCCAGCACCTTGATTTCGATGTGGGCGTGATTGGGAAGCAGCGCGCCGCGCCAGCGCCGCGGCCGGAACGGGCTGATGGGGGTGAGCGCCAGCAACGGCGCGTTGAGCGGCAGGATCGGTCCGTGCGCGGAGAGATTATAGGCCGAGGAGCCCGCCGGCGTTGCCACCAACACGCCGTCGCAGATCAGTTCCTTGAGCCGGACCTTGCCGTCGATGGAGAGCTCGAGCTTCGCCGCCTGATAGGACTGGCGCAGGAGCGAGACCTCGTTGATGGCGGGCGCGCGGTGGCTCTTTCCGGCCGCATCGGTCGCCTGCATGATCAGCGGATGGATCACCGAGGGTTCGGCTTGGGCGAGCCGCTCCTTCAGTTCGTCCACGCGGAACTCGTTCATCAGGAAGCCGACCGAGCCGTGGTTCATGCCGTAGATGGGGACGCCGGTATCGCGCAGGCGGTGCAGCGTCTGCAGCATGAGGCCGTCGCCGCCGAGCGCCACCACCACGTCGGCTTGATCGACCGGGTGGTCGCCATAGCGCGCGGCGAGCCCCTTGCGCGCGGCTTCAGCCTCCTCGTTCGTGCTCGCGACGAAGGCGATCCTGTCGTAGCTTCTGGCGGCGTTTGTCATCGGAGCGGATAGAGGAGGGGGACGATGGATGAACCGGTCCTCGTCTATACGACCTATCCTTCGCTTGTCGAGGCGGAGACGGCCGGGCAAGCCCTGGTCGAGGCCGGGCTGGCGGCTTGCGTGAACATCCTGCCTGGCATGGTCTCGATCTACCGCTGGAAGGGGGCGGTCGAGCGCGCCGACGAGGTGGTGATGATCGTCAAGACCCGCGCCACGCTCAAACAGCCCGTCGCGGCCGCGGTGCGCGAGCGCCATTCCTACGAGACCCCGGCGGTCCTGTTCCTGCCTACGAGCGGTGGGGACAAGGATTATGTCGGCTGGATCCTGGCCGAGACCGCCGCAGGCTAAGCCGCTCCCGGTCAGATGCCGTGGCCCGGCCGGCGGTGAAGGCCCTGCAAGATGAATGACGGCTGAATGGTTGATTCATGGCAAGTTCACTACGCCGGGGCCAGATTCCGCGCCGACGGTAGGCAGAGGGGGAAGTCCCACCGAAGTCTCTTAGCGAAATCCCCGAAAGGAAGTCCCATGTTGAAAAAACTGTCGGCCGTGTTGCTGGCGGCCACGATGTTTACTGCGCCGGTGCTCGTCGGCATGACCAGCGAGCCCGCTGCTGCCCAGACCTCGCAGCAGCAGCCGCAGACCACAAAGTCGGACACGGCAGCGAAGTCCGATACCAAGGCCAAGTCCGACACCAAGAAGAAGAAAAAGAAGGCCAAGAAGAAAGCAAAAAAGAAGGTCAAGAAGAAAGCCAAGAAAAAGGCCAAGAAAGTCCACAGCAAGAAGTCCAGCAAGACCAAGCAGACAACCGAGCCGAAGAAGGACGACAAAACGAAAATGGACGATAAGGCCAAGAAGGATGAGAAGTCGAAGAAGGACGACAAGGCCAAGTAGGACGAGCGGAGGGCGTGATCGCGTCCCTCACCGGGCGGGTATCAGGTCGGCATAGGCGAAACCTTCCCGCTCCAATGTCTCGCCGACCCTGATCGAGATTGATTGCGTCAACATCGGCCCGCCCGTCACGAAGGAATGAAACTCTCCGTTTTCCCCGCACGGGTCCGCGCCCGG
>JAUSIF010000380.1 GCA_030648135.1 Xanthobacteraceae bacterium | reverse complement strand
CAGCGGCAGCCCGGCATAGAACCGCCCGGTCACGGTGAGATAGCCCGCGATGCCAAGCGCCGCCACCCCGCCTCCGGTGCGCAGCAGGCCAGAAAGCCGGTGCGGATCGGCCGCGGCGGCAAGACGCAGGAGATAGAGCACGAGGACGAGGGCGACGATGCCGAACAGCAGCGTGATCATGGTTCGATTATAGCGCCGCCATCGATTTTCTTCTCCTGGTGATTCCCCTAGGCTTACCGCATCTGGCCTAAAAGCTTCACCGCTCCCGCCCCGTCCGAGCGCTTGGAGAGATCGGCCAGCGCGGTCCTGCCGCCGGCGGCATAGGCCGCGGCCGCGCGCAGGAGATCGCGCAGCTGCCCGCCGGCGCCGGCATCGAACCGGCACCAGGCCCCGCCGGTGAGCCGCGCGATTTCACGGAAGGCGCGCTCGGCGATCGGGTCCAGGTTCTCCTGGAACATGAAGGCCGGCACATTGAGCAGCCCGAGCTCGCCCGCCTTGGCGCAGAGGTCGTCGACCGCCTCTTCCATGGCGTCGCCGACGAACACGAGGGCGTCGATCTTCTCGAGCTTCGCCTCCTTGCGCACGTGCTCGAGCACGCGGCCGATCTGGGTATGGCCGCCGCGGCAGTCGATCTTCTCCATCAGGCCGGCGAGCCGTTTGGGATCGGAGACCCATTGGGAGGCGCGGCACTCGGAAATGCCCCGATAATAGATCAGCTGCACGTCGAGCCCGCCGATCGCCGCCGTCTCCTCGAACATCTCGGCCTGGAGCGTGCAGGCGAGATCCCACATCGGCTGCCGGCTCATGGTGGCGTCGAGCGCGAACACGAGCCGCCCGCGCTTGCCGTCGGTACGCGGCCCGAGCGCGCGCGCCCGTTTCACGAAGGCGTCGATCTCGCTGTGCGCGGAGGCCGGATCGGGCGAGGTCTCGCCCGGCCGCTTGACCGGCGCGCGGGTGTCGTCGCTTTTGCCGCTCATGGCTATAGCGTACCCCCTCTTCCCGTTCACGGGGAGAGCGACGGCGGGACTTACTCGGCGAGGAGCTCGATGCCTTCGAGCGGATGGCCGGCGCAGCGGTACCACTCCGCCCGCGCCGCGGCGCGGCGCCGCCCGCGCTCGTCGATCGGCAGGCGCAAGCCGTCGATCAGGTTGCGCACTTCCTGGCGCGCGGCGAGATGGGAGAGGATGGGCTTGGAGCCCAGGGTCTTCTCGTCGAGAT
The DNA here is from genome assembly GCA_030648135.1 of Xanthobacteraceae bacterium. Taxonomy (GTDB): domain Bacteria; phylum Pseudomonadota; class Alphaproteobacteria; order Rhizobiales; family Xanthobacteraceae; genus JAUSIF01. The sequence continues at coordinate 2,576 of JAUSIF010000380.1, read as the reverse complement.
TGTCGAGGACGGTGAGGCCGCGCGGGAACAGCTCGCGGTAGATTACGCGCTCGGAGAAGCCTTCCGACAGGCGGTAGTTCAGCCGGCGCGAAAGATCGACCAGGCCGTCGGCCACGTTGCGCCCGTTGCGGGTCTCGAACTGGCCGACCCGGTTGCGCATCACGATCCAATCGGTTTCGTCCTCCTCGACCATCCGCCGCTGGCGCCGCGCCTCGCGCACGACCTCGGCATAGTGGCTGGTGCCGGTGACCTCGTAGCTCTCCGGGTCGATGCTCGCGAGCACGTCGAAGTCGACGAAGCTGTCGTTGAGCGGCGTGATCAACGTATCGGCCATGGCGTGGGCGAGCCGCATCAAATAGCTGTCGGTCGCCGGCGTGTCGACGACGACGAAGTCGTGGTGGGGCTCGACCTCGTTCACCGCCGCCGCGAAGGCGGCGAACTCGGCGGCCTCGTTCTCGTCGACGCTCTTGCCGTTGACGCGTTCGATGGCGCGGTGCTCGGGCAGCTCCAAAGGCGCGCCCGTCTTCTTCGCCCAGATTCGGCGGTTCGACACGTAACGGGTCAGGCTCTTCTGGCGGCTGTCGACGTCGATGGCGGCGACCTTCTGCCCCGCCTTGAGCAGCGCGACGATGACGTGCATCGCCGTGGTGGTCTTGCCCGAGCCGCCTTTTTCGTTGGCCAATACGATGACATGGGCGGATCGCGTAGAACCCAACGCGATAGCCGGAACACCCAAAATCGGACTTTCGATACGCATCGCTACTGAGCCCCGAAGGGCCACTCCCCCCGATCCGTAATTCTGCGAAGCAAACACCCTCCGGGTCAAGCCGAGAGTTCGGGCAAGGGCGGTTCAAGGGCGGTTGAGGTAACCGGCGACCTAACACCGATCGATACCGTTGGTCCGGATCGCGCCCCTTGCTAGGGTCCGGCGCCCGCTGAAGCGGTGGAGGCGGCATGCGGCGTCCAAAAATCGCTCGCACGGTCAAGGCATTGCGCGCCGCGATCGCGGCCTGGCGCAACAAGGGCGCCCGCATCGCGCTGGTGCCCACCATGGGCGCTCTCCATGACGGGCATGTGTCGCTGGTGCGGCTCGCCCGCCGCCACGCCACCCGTGTCGTGGTGTCGATCTTCGTCAATCCGGCCCAGTTCGCCCCGCACGAGGACTTCGCCCGCTATCCGCGCAGCTGGAAGGCCGATCTGGCGGCGCTGGCGAAAGAGAAAGTCGACCTCGTGTTCGCGCCCGCGGTGGAGGAGATTTATCCCACGGGTTTCGCCACCAAGGTGATACCCGCGGGACCGGCGCTGGGGCTGGAGACCGATTTCCGGCCGCACTTCTTCGCCGGCGTCGCCACCGTGGTGGCGAAGCTCCTGATCGAGGCGATGCCCGATCTAGCGTACTTCGGCGAGAAGGATTATCAGCAGCTCTTGGTGATCCGCCGGCTCGCGCGCGACCTCGATCTGCCGGTCAAGATCGTGGGCGCGCCGATCGTGCGCGAAAAAGACGGCCTCGCACTCTCCTCGCGCAACTTTTATCTCACGCCCGCCGAGCGCACGGCCGCGCCGACGCTGCATCGCACACTCAAGCAATGCGCGGCGGCGATCAAATCGGGCGAGCCGATCGATGCAATACTCGCGCGCGGACGCCGGGAGATCGAGGCGGCCGGCTTCAAGCTCGATTATCTGGCGGCCCGCCACGCCGAAACGCTGGCGCCGGTCGCATCGGTGAAGGACGGCCCGGTCCGTCTTCTCGTTGCGGCAAAAATCGGCGCCACCCGGCTGATCGACAATCTCGGCATCTGAGTCACGCGAAAAGAAACGCGGCGGCGCCTCGATGGACGCATTGCGCCGACGTCAGAGCAGCCCCAATTCGCGCAATTCGCGGCGCAGCTCCTCGGGTAGATCGGCAAGACCCTTGCCGCTCTTGCCGAGATCGGGCGGCGCCTCCTTGGGCGCGAGATAGCGCCAGCCCTGGAAGGCCCCGCGCGGGCGCGGGAGGGTCGCCACCACTTTCGGGTCGAGCACCAGCCGGCAGCGGCGGATGCCCTCCTTGTCCACGATCGGCCGGATGTCGATGAGGCGCTGCCGGCAGGCGATCACGCCGCGGATCACCCAATAGAGCGAGCCGCCATCGGTGAGCTCGTCGGCGCGGGTCGGCACCATGCGAGTGGTGTGGATATGTTCGGCGGGCTGCCGCTTGCGGCGCTTCTCGGCCAGCCGCTCCGCGATTCTATCCTTGAGATCGCGGATCGATTTCACGCCGACGCAGAGTTTGATCAGATGCAACGCCATGACGAAAATCTCAGTTCTTTCCGTTCTCCTCGGCCGCGATCGTTATCAGTTTGGCACCCTCCGCCACTTGCGCGCCCGCCGCGACCGCGACCTCGCTCACGATTCCGGCCGCGGGCGCCGTCAGCGCGTGCTCCATCTTCATCGCCTCGACAATGGCGATGCGCTGGCCGCGCTTGACCCGGTCGCCCTATTTGACCTCGACCGCGAGCACCCGGCCGTGCATCGGCGCCAACACCACGCCGCCGCCGGCGAGCGCCTCGTGCTCCGCGGCATCGCTGTCCGCGAGC
>JAUSIF010000175.1 GCA_030648135.1 Xanthobacteraceae bacterium | reverse complement strand
CCGTGAGCGCGCCCTTCTCCTTCAGGATCTCGAGTACGTGCCAGGAGATCGCCTCGCCCTCGCGGTCGGGGTCGGTGGCGAGGATGAGCTTGTCGGCGCCCTTCACCGCGCGGGTGATCTCGGCGAGGCGCTTCTGCGCCTTCGGATCGACCTGCCAGATCATGTGGAAGTCGTTGTCGGGGGCGACCGAGCCATCCTTGGGCGGCAGGTCGCGCACATGGCCATAGGAGGCGAGCACCTCGTAGCCTGGCCCGAGGTATTTATGGATGGTTTTCGCCTTGGCCGGCGACTCGACAATGACAATGTTCATCGGCGATCGGCAGGTTCCTCGAATCAGCAGAAAGCGCGGGGTCAACCCGCGCTTGAGCGGCGGACTAGGCTAAATCGGGGTAGCAAGTCAAATCGGCCATGGCCGAAAGGCTGCATTTCAGGGGTCTTGGCCTACAACCTTTACGAGAATATTGAAGTAATACTACCTATGACTTATGATGGCCAGGGTCGAGCCGGACGGCTTCCCGGACGGCTAGGAAGTTAGGCGGACCATGGCCGAAACAAGCTCAGAACAAAATGCACGGCCGGAGGAAGTCGCGGCCTATGTTGCTACGCTGGCGCGCGAATTGAAGGTGTTGGTCGAGCGCCACGATCTCGCCGCGCTCGCCTATCTCCTGGATCTGGTGCGGCTAGAGGCCGAGGAGCGCTCGGCTTCGAAAACGAATCGATTCGCCTGAAACGAATAGGCGAAGTCGAATTCAAAGCAGCGATACCAATCCGCCGCCGTGACGCTCCAGCCGGCCGGCGAGCTCCAGCTCCAACAGCACGATCTGCACCGCGCCTACGGGCGCGCGCGCCTCGCGCACGAGATCGTCGATCGCAACCGGCGTGGGGCTGAGCAGCTCGACGATGCGCGCGCGTAGCGCGTCGTCGGCGGCGGGCGGCTCGATGGATTTCTCGCTCGGCGGCGGCTCGCGCACCGGAGAGGGCGGCTCGGGCCGGCCAAGAATGGGCGTGAGCGCCTCGATCACGTCGGCGGCGCTCGTCACTAGCGTCGCACCCTGCTTGAGCAGTCGGTTGGTGCCGCCCGCGCGCGGATCCATGGGCGAGCCCGGCACGGCGAAGACCTCGCGTCCAGCCTCCAGCGCCAGCCGCGCGGTAATCAACGAGCCCGAGCGTTCCGCCGCCTCGACCACCACCACGCCAAGCGCGATCCCGGCGATGATGCGATTGCGGCGCGGGAAATCGCGCGCGCGCGGCTCATGCCCAAGCGGCATTTCGGAGACCGCGGCGCCGTGCTCGACGATTTGGTCGAGCAGCTCGGTGTGCTCGGCCGGATAGACCTTGTCGTGGCCGCCGGCCAGCACCGCGATGGTTCCGGTGCCGAGCGAAGTGCGATGGCCGGCGGAATCGATGCCGCGCGCGAGCCCCGAGACGGTGACGAATCCAGCTTGCCCGAGTTCGCGCGCGAGCGCGCCGGCGAAACGGCTGCCGGCGGCCGAGGCGTTGCGCGCGCCGACGATGGCGACCGCGGGCTGGATCAGCACGCTGGCCCGGCCGCGCACGGCGATCAGCGGCGGCGCGTCGTCGGTCTCGCGCAGGCGCGGCGGATATTCTTCCTCGCCGATGGCGATGAAACGCACGCCGAGGCGGGCGGCCGCTGCGATTTCGGCTTCGGCCTCGTCGCGGCTCGGAATGCTGAGCGAGCTGCGGCCGCCGCGGCGCGCGAGTTCGGCCAGCCGGGTGAGCGCGCGCCCGGCGCCGCCGAACTCGTTGATCAGCGTGCGGAAGGTGCGCGGGCCGACGTTTTCGGCGCGGATCAAACGCAGCCAGTCGACGCGTTGTGCGTCGGTGAGGCGGACGTGCGGCGTCGGATCGCTCATGCGCTAGCCGATGCGCGGCTCGGTGCCGGCGATGAGCCGGCGGATATTGGCGTGGTGTCTTGCCCACAACAGAACGGTGAGCAGCGCGAACAGCCAGGCCTCGGGCCGGCGGCCGAGCGCGTAGAGCACGAACGGCATGGTCAGGCTCGCGACCAGTCCCGCGAGCGAGGAGTAGCGGGTGAGGGCCGCGGCCACGAGCCAGACGGCGCCGAAGGCGATCACCGCCGGCCAACACAATCCGAGCAGCACGCCGAGATAGGTGGCGACCCCCTTGCCGCCCTTGAATTTAAGCCAGACCGGAAACAGATGGCCGAGGAAGGCGCCGAGCCCGGCCAGGATCGCGAGATCGCGGTTGAAGGCGATGTCGATCGCGACCACCGCGGCCGTGCCTTTGAGTACATCGCACGCGAGCGTGAGCGCGGCGATCCACTTGTTGCCGGTGCGCAGCACATTGGTGGCGCCGATATTGCCGGAGCCGATTTCGCGGATATCGCCGAGGCCGGCGAGGCGCGTGAGCAGCATGCCGAACGGAATCGAGCCGAGCAGATAGCCGAAGGCGAGCGCGGCGAGATACCAAATGAAATCGGCTGGTTGAGGCATGGCTGAAATCCTACCTCTCCCCGCCGGGGAGAGGTCGCCGCGAAGCGGCGGGTGAGGGGGGAACGAACGAGGTTGAACCTGGACGGCCGAACCCCCTCACCCCAGCCCTCTCCCCACAGGGGAGAGGGGACTCAATTCCGTCAAACGTTTTCGTACACCGTGCGTCCGGCAACGATGGTGCGGGTGACGCGGCCGCTGAGATTGGCCTCGTCGAAGGGCGTGTTGTTGCAGCGCGACTTCAGCGTCGTGCGGTCGAGCACCCAGGGCACGTCGGGATCGAACAGGATGACATCGGCGGGCGCGCCCGGCTTCAGCGTTCCGCCGGGAAGGCCCAAAAGCTCGGCCGGCCGGGTCGAGAGCGCATACAGCAGTTTGGTGAGCGAAAGCGAGCCGTCGTGCACGAGGCGCAAGCCCACCGGCAACATGGTCTCGAGCCCGACCGCGCCGGGGGCGGCCTCGGCGAAAGGCAGGCGCTTCACCTCCACGTCCTGCGGATCGTGGTCGGAGATGATCGCATCGACGACGCCCTCCCGGATTGCGGCCACGAGTGCCATGCGATCCGCTTCGGCGCGCAACGGTGGCGACAGCTTCAGAAAGGTGCGGTAGCTGCCGACGTCGTTCTCGTTCAGCGCCAGATGATTGATCGAGGCGGAAGCGGTCACCGCCAGTCCCGCCTGCTTGGCGCGGCGCAAAACCTCGAGCGATTCCGCACAGGTAACGGAGGCGGCGTGGTAGCGCGCCTCGGTCAGCGCGACCAGGCGCAGGTCGCGCTCCAGCATCACGGTCTCGGCCGCCTTCGGGATTCCTTGCAGGCCAAGGCGGGTGGCGAACTCGCCTTCGTTCATGACGCCGTCGCCGACCAGGTTCACGTCCTCGGTGTGATGGACGATGAGCGCGTCGAAATCGCAGGCATAGGTGAGGGCGCGGCGGAACACTTGCGCGTTCATCACGCTCTTGGTGCCGTCGGTGAAGGCGACCGCGCCGGCGGCCTTGAGGAGGCCGATCTCGGTCATCTCGTTGCCCTCCAGGCCCTTGGTGAGCGCCGCCATCGGCAGGATGTGGACGATGGCTGTGTCGCGGGCGCGCCGGAGCACGAAATCGACGGTCGCCGGATCGTCGATCGGCGGATCGGTGGCGGGCTGGCAGATGACGGTGGTGACGCCGCCGGCGGCGGCGGCCTGGCTCGCGGACGCCAGGGTCTCGCGGTGCTCGGCCCCGGGCTCGCCGATGAAGGCGCGCATGTCGACGAGCCCCGGCGCCACCACGCGGCCGTGGCAATCGATCACTTCGGTTCCCTCCGGCACGCCGGCGGCGCGGATGTTCTTGGCCGAGTCCTTGATCACGCCGTCGGCGATCAGCACGTCGCCGGTCTGATCGAGGTCGCGCGAGGGATCGATCACCCGGGCGTTGGCGAGCAGGATCGGGCGGGTGTCGGTGCGGGGCATGGGGTTCAGGCGTTCGGCAGGTTGCGGGCGAGCGCTTCGAGCACGGCCATGCGCACGGCGACGCCCATCTCGACCTGCTCGCGGATCAGCGACTGGGCGCCGTCGGCGACCGCGCTATCGATCTCGACGCCGCGGTTCATCGGGCCCGGGTGCATCACCAGCGCGTCGGACTTGGCGTATTTCAGCTTGGCCGCGTCGAGCCCGTAATAATGGAAATATTCCCTGGCCGAGGGGATCAGCGAGCCGTTCATGCGCTCGCGCTGCAGCCGCAGCATCATCACGATATCGGCGTCGGTGAGGCCTTCGCGCATGTCGCGATAGACCTCGACGCCCATGCGCTCGATGCCGGCGGGCAACAGCGTCGAGGGCGCCACCACGCGCACGCGCGCGCCCAGCGTGTTCAACAGGATGATGTTGGAGCGGGCGACGCGGCTGTGCAGGATATCGCCGCAGATCGCAACCGTGAGGCGGTCGATCGAGCCCTTGTTGCGGCGGTTGGTGAGCGCGTCCAAGAGCGCCTGAGTCGGGTGTTCGTGCGCGCCGTCGCCGGCATTGATCACCGAGCATTCGACTTTCTGCGCCAACAGCTCGACCGCG
>JAUSIF010000366.1 GCA_030648135.1 Xanthobacteraceae bacterium | reverse complement strand
TCTCGCTGCACTCGCGCAGTAAGGCTCAAGGAAGGAGTTTTTCTAGAGCATGATCCCGAAAAGTGGAAACCGGTTTTCGGAAAAGATCATGCTCAATCAAAAAGCTAGACCGCGATCCCGATTTAATCTCAATCGATCGCGGTCTAGGCCGCGGAGATCGCTCAGCACGGCGGCGGGGGTCGAAGCCCGACGCGGCCCCGTCAAATACAAGCAGATTGATCGAAAACCTTACTGGGTCCGCGCCGACGAGGGCTCTTCTTCGTCATAGTGCCAGAAGGTGGTGACCTTCTGCTTGACCGTTTTCAGGTCGTCGGGAGCAGGCGGTATATAGGTCGACGCAATGGAGCGGCCGCGGAGATCATAAGCGCGGGCGAAGACGACCCCCTCGCGCTCGGCAACAGCAAGGACCGGGGCATTGAGCTTCGCGCAATAATAGGTGCCGAGCGACACGGCGAAATCGGCGCCTTTGGTATCCTGGGATGCCTCGAAATCGGGGCCGAGCTCGAACCCGACGGTATGAGATGGGCCGCAGACCGCGACCCTCCACTTGCGGCTCTTGGGTGGCGTGATGTTCTCGCGCTCCAGCCGTTCGAGCAGCGCCTCCGATGCTTCCTTGAGGCCGAGACCCCAGTAATCGATCATGTAACGGTTATGGGCCCCGCGTACGCCGCCCGCGACATGGTTGAACAGCGCATATTGATAGGGGTGGATACGGACAAGGTCGACGACGGTCAACGCGATGAGGGCGGAAAACGCCGTGACGCCGATCGTGGCCGCGGGGCGCGCATAAGCGCGCAGATGTTCGAATAGGTACGCAGCCGCGAGGCCGGCGAGCACGGCGAACGGCGGAATGACGAACACGAAATGACGAATGCCGTTATAGAGCACCGGCCTCGTCATCACGGCGATCATGATCGGCAACATCGCGGCCGATATGAGCAGCGCGAGGGCAGCGCGCCGCCATGGCTCGATTCCTCCGCGCAGAACCGCAATCATCGCGCCTGCCGTGCCTGAAATTGCAAGCGCTACGAAGATTTCCGGTAGCTTCAGCAGGCACAACTTTGGAACATAGGTCGGCGGCATTTCCGGGATGAGGATCCGCGCGCCGTCGAAAAGCTCCTTCCAGGGCTTCTCCCAGAAATGGGAATAATATTCGAGTGCGCGCAAGGGATTGAGCGGTGCCTGTACCCCCCAGGGCCAGATGACGCCCATCACCAGATAGGCGAGCGGGAGCGCCAGTGCGAGTCTTCCCACGAGATTGCCGATGCGGAGCGCGGACGTCTTGGCTCCGAGCGCGCGTGCCTCGACGGCGAACAGGATCACCGCCGCGATCGCGGCAAATACGACCGCAATGCCGCCGATGATCCGCGTGCCGATCGTCAGCCCGAGCGCGATCCCGAACAGGATGATTGTCCCCGGCCGTGGCCGCGGGTGCTCCTCGAAAGCGCGGACCAGGGAATAGAGCAGAAATATCATCGCGACTGCGAATGGTGTATCTTTCGCATTGATGAACATGTGCCCGTAATAGAGCGGGCAGGTTGCGAGCAGCACGAGCGCGGCAACTCCGGCGATCGGACCGCCGAGCCGGCGCGCTGTCCCCCAGACGATGGCAAGCCCCGCGATACCGACAAGCGCGCCCAGCAGCCTGCGTGTCTCGAACACGTCGAAGGGGAGAATTTTTTCGAGTGCGGCAGCACTGAGGTCGAAGCCGCCTCCGTAATAGAAGAGATTGTAGAATGAGAAGGCACTATGGTCCGTAAATCCGGAGGCGTAATAGGCGAGCAGCAGTTCGCCGTAATGCGCTTGCCCATAGTCGTCCCAGCCAAGCCCGTAGTCGCGGAAAGTAAAAAGCGCCACGACCAGAAGTGTCGCAATTACAGCCGCAGTCAAACGATCTGCCGGCGCGGCGAGGGAACGCGCGAGTGCGGGATAGCTATGCATGGGAAATGACGTTGACTGCCCCGGGAACTTTCGGGCGACCGCGACGCGTCGCTGTCGCCTCAGCTTTTTGTTCATATAAACATCACATAAATTACAAACTGATGAGACATTGTGCAAATCCGCCAAAGGCCAAGTTGCGAAAATGTTAGTGTGCGACGCAGCAAAAAACCTACTTAGACAGCGCCTGAATCTCTTCGGCTGCTCCTACAAGGCACTATCAGTCCGCTCTCTGCGTGTCCCGATCGTGAGGTGTGAACCCACGATCGGTGGTATCCGAATGACGCTTGCCATAGCCTTTAGAGAGGGGTCAGAGCGCTTACTTCGCCTTGGCAAGCAGTTCGGCGACGTATTCCCAGTTCACCAGGTTCTCGACGAAAGCCTTGAGATAGTCCGGCCGGCGATTGCGATAGTCGATGTAATAAGAATGCTCCCAGACGTCGCAGCCGAGGATCGGGGTGGCGCCGTGGACCAGCGGGCTCTCGCCGTTCGGCGTCTTGGTGACGATGATCTTGCCGTCCTTGACCGCAAGCCAGCACCAGCCCGAGCCGAACTGGGTGACGCCGGCCTGGATGAAATCCTCCTTCATTTTTTCGATCGAGCCGAGGTCGGCGACGATTTTCTTCTCAAGCGCGCCCGGAATCTTGCCGCCGCCCTTGGGCTTCATCCATTTCCAGAAATGGTTGTGGTTGTAGTGCTGACCGGCATTGTTAAAGAGGCCCGCATTCTTGCCAAAAGCCCCTTTCACGACCTCTTCTAGACTCTTGCCCTCGAGGCCTGAGCCTTTGAGTAGGTTGTTGCCATTATTGACATAGGCGAGGTGATGCTTGTCGTGGTGATACTCGAGGGTCTCGCGCGACATGTAAGGGGCGAGCGCATCATGGGGATAGGGCAGATCCGGTAACGTAAAGGACATGGGGTATCTCCTCCCGGGCGGAATGAGGTTAATAGGCCCCTTTATGGCCCGAACGGGGCAATCCTGCAAAACTCAAACTCGAAATAAACCTTTATAGTTCCAGCCTCGGGCCGGGCCGCACAAAGGAACTGGCGGGAGAGAGGCAAGCCGGTGCCGCTGATTTGCCGCCTTCCGATGCTCCGATGCAAGGTATGCAAGGGAGTTGTGTAGGCAATGCCGCATCTGCTGATCGTTCTCGGAGCCATCCTCGTTCTCACGGGGTTGGCGGGTATTGCTGCGGGGGCACCGTCCTGGGCCCTCGGATTGGGACTTGGCAGCACGCTCATCCAAAGTGGCACGATTAGTTTCGTCGGCGGCCTGATCTTATTCGGAATCGCGCTCGTGCTGCGGGCGCTCCAGGATCTGATGAACCGGATCGAGATGCTTGCGCCGATGATCGGCGGGCGGGCGCCTATGGCTGCGTCGTCGCCAGCAGATTTTTCGATGCCGGCGGCCACGTCCGTATCTTCGTCTCATGTGGGGCGTTCGATTCCGGGCAAAGATCAGATACTTTCGCGCCGCGAGAGTCCTAATCCGCAGCTGGACGAACGCCGCCGCGAGCGCGTTGCGATGGCGGATCCTTACGTTTCCGGCACAACTTCCCGGTCGAGACCGAGCGAGCCTTCGTTCATTGCGGAAAAGAATCCTTCGGGTGCCGCGGTCGTGCGCTCCGGCATCATCGGTGGCATGGCCTATACGCTCTATGCAGATGGATCGATCGAGGCCGAATTGCCGATCGGAACCGTTTGCTTCGGCTCGCTCGCGGAACTGCAGGAACATGTAACCCGCACCGGCGCGGAAGCCGACATCGAATTCAGTGGTCCCGCGCAGTGAATTCCGGCTCGCGCCTAATGCAGACGGTTCAACAGCCGGCTCATTCGATTACGCGAGCCCCACCGTCTTCAACGCAAAGATATAGCCGAGTGCGACCTCTTCGAGCCGGTCGACGCGTCCGGACGCACCGCCGTGACCGGCATCCATATTGGTCCTGAGCAGCAATGGCCGCCGGTCGGTCTTGAGCGCGCGCAGCTTGGCCACCCATTTTGCCGGCTCCCAATAGGTCACTCGCGGATCGGTAAGACCGGCGAGCACCAGCATCGCCGGATAGTCCTGGGCGTGCACATTGTCGTAGGGCGAATAGCCACGAAGGCGTCGAAAGACTTCAGGATCGGTAATTGGATTGCCCCATTCCGGCCATTCCGGCGGCGTGAGCGGCAGCGTGTCATCGAGCATGGTGTTGACCGCGTCGACGAAAGGGACCTCGGCGATGATGCCCGCGAAAAGCTCCGGACGCCCATTGCCAACCGCGCCCATCAGCAGCCCACCCGCCGAGCCGCCATGCGCGACAAGCCGGTTCTTCGCGGCAAAACCCTCGCGCTGAAGGTGCTCGGCCGCCGCGATGAAGTCTGAAAACGTGTTTTCCTTATGTGCGAGCTTGCCTTCCCGATACCAGCGCCAGCCCTTCTCGGTGCCGCCGCGCACATGGGCGATGGCATAAACAAAACCGCGATCGACCAACGAAAGCCGATTGGTCTGAAACGATGCCGGCATGGCGTAACCATAGGCGCCGTAGCCATACAGGAGACAGGGCGCCTTGCCGTCGATTGCCAGGTCGCGGCGGTAGAGCAGCGAGATCGGCACCGTCTCGCCGTCCTTGGCGGGGGCGAATATGCGCCGCGTAACATAACGTTTGGGATCGTGACCCGAGGGCACTTCCTGGCGCTTCTTCAGCGTGCGGCTGCGCGAGCCCATGTCGTAATCCCAGATTTCGGTCGGTGTCGTCATGGAGGCGTAGGAGTAACGCAAGACATCGGTTGTGAACTCGAAACCCGGATCGATGCCCAACGCATAGGCCTCCTCGGCGAAGGAGATCGTGTGCTCCGTCCCGTCGGATAGGCGGCGCACTACGATACGCGGCAGACCCTCCGCCCGCTCGAGCCGTACCAGCCAGTCGCGATATAGAGCGACATCGAGGATCATAGTGCCCGGGCGGTAGGGCACGAGATCGCGCCAGGAACTCCGGTCCGGGTTCAACAGCGGCGCAAGCGCGATCTTGAAATCTTCGGCGCCATCCACATTGGTGAGGATGACGAACATCGCCGCTCCGCCGAGATCGGGATGATGCTCAATCTCATAGCGCTCACCGGTCTTGCGCGGGGCGACGAGGCGGGGAACGGCAGCAGGATCGGCGAGGTCGAGAAGGTGAATCTCGGTGGTCTCGTGGTCACCGGTGGAGATGACGCCGAAGGTTCGCGCCCGCAGTTCGGCAATGCTCACGAAAAAGCCTTTGTCCGGCTCCTCGTAGACGAGCCTATCGGTCTCGGCCGGCGTACCAACTCGATGCAGAAATACACGCGAAGGTCGATGCTCGGCGTCGAGACGCACGTAATAGAAGGCGCCGGCGTCGGCGGTCCACACGACCGCGCCGGTCACGTCCGGGACAAGATCGGAAAGCTCGGCTTGGCTCGCAAGATCGCGGACCCGGAGCTTGTAGAATTCCGAGCCGGTGTCGTCGGCCGCCCAGGCGAGGCGGCCATGGCCGGGAGCATGGCGTGCCGGTCCGAGTTGATAATAGGCATGGCCCTTGGCGAGGGCATCGCCATCGAGGAGCAATTGCTCGGGTCCGCCCGCGGCCGCTACGCGGCAGACGAGAGGATGTTGGCCGCCGTCGCGATAACGAACGAAATAGGCAAATGCACCATCGCGGGCCGGAACAGTGGAGTCGTCTTCCTTGATGCGAGCACGCATTTCGGCGACGAGCGCGCGTTTGAGATCGGCATGCTTCGCGAGAACGGTTTCCGTGTAGCGGTTTTCCGCTTCGAGATAGGCGCGAATCTCCGGGTCGAGCCGACTCGGATCACGCATAACCTCGCGCCAGTTCGGATCGCGCAGCCAAGCATAATCATCGACGAGACGCTCGCCGTGCACCTCACGTTCGACCGGATGGCGGGTCGCTACCGGCGGGGAAGGGAAAGCGGACCCTTGCAGCACACCCTCACTTCTTTTCACCGGCACCTTCATCGGGCATGAGCTTGAGGGCGCAACCGTTCATACAGTAGCGCATGCCGGTTGGCTGTGGACCATCGTTGAAGACATGACCCAGATGCGCCTCACAGGCAGCGCATCGAACCTCGGTCCGATTCATCAGCATGGAAAAGTCTTCGTGCTCAGCGACGGCGGCCTTCTCTACCGGCGAATAGAAACTCGGCCAACCGGTGCCAGAATCGAATTTGGTCTCCGAATCGAACAGCGGATTGCCGCAACTTACGCAGACATACATGCCTTTGCGTTTTTCGTCCCAGTAAGGCCCGGTGAAGGGGCGCTCGGTGCCATTCATTCGGGTAATGCGGAACTGCTCTGGAGTGAGCTCTTTGCTCCATTCGGCTTTGGACTTCATCACCTTGGGGCGGGAGGTTTCGGGCATGGGTCGCTCCGGCGAATGTGTTGATTGTTGAATGAGAATTAGGTCGAGATACTGGGTACGGCAAGATCGGCCCGCTACACGAGATCGCGAGTAGTGTTGTTATTGATCGGCCGTAATGGACACTCTCACTCGAATTGATCGAGTTTTTCTCGTAAGCAGTTGTGATAAGTATAACAACTACTCAAGCAACAATCCGCGATATTATTCAAATCATCTTGTGTAGTCATGTAAAGCGATATAAATATAATAATATTACCTATCCGCTGCGTCGTAGCTTTGTCGAAGATCGTCCCCAGCGTCTTCGCAGCTGCGGCGGGATCAAAACGCTAACGTACAGAATTGAACGATGAACCAAGCCGCGCGATCGACAAATTATATCGAGCTGGCCGCTGATATCGTCTCGGCCTATGTCAGCAACAACACGGTCGCAGCCGGCGATTTGCCCGATCTGATCAGCGTGGTGCATTCGGCGCTCACTCGCATCGCACGCGGTGGTCCCGAGATAAAAAGAGAGTCGAAGAAGCCTGTGGTGCCGATCAAGAAATCGATTACGCCCGACCATATCGTCTGTCTCGAGGACGGGAAGAAGTTCAAGTCGCTGAAGCGGCACCTGCGCACGCAGTACAAGATGACCCCGGAGCAGTATCGCGACAAATGGGGACTGTCCCCCGACTATCCGATGGTCGCGCCAAATTATGCGGCTGCACGCTCCGCGCTCGCCAAGAAGATGGGACTGGGTCGGCAGCGTCGGCGCAAAAAGTGATCTTGATCCGCAGCTAGAGCGTTTTCCGGCGAAGTGGAATCCGGTTCGCCGTAGAAAACGCGTCAAAACAATAACCTGGAGTGGTTTCCGATTCCGGAGGAACGGAAACCACTCTAAATAGCCAGATTCCAAGGGCTTGCGACGGCCGCCAGGGTCTCCGGCGGTCGTTTCGTTTAGGTTAGGCCTCCTGCCGGTCAATGTCGGCGGCTGCCCTTGCCAGGTCGGTTCCTCCGCTTGAGGGTGCGGCTAAGTCGCACAAGCGCCAGATGGCGTAAGAGGTCGTAACCGGGTGTACCACTTCGCGCCGCGCGGCGCTCCGTTCGCAAGGCTCGCCCCAACCGCCGTATGAGCAATGGATCCGGACAATCTCCGGATATGACCTCGGGTCCGAGCCTGAGCCTGAGCGCCAGCAGCCGCCGCTCGAGCTGAGCCGATACGTCGTCATGGCGGATGGCACTGATACGAAAGCGTGCTCGTCTGCCGCTTGATGGTTCTCGAATGCGTTCGTCCTTCCGCGCCATCGGTTTTGTCTCCCGTTACAGGGGAGTTTCGCGCGGATCGGCGCCTACGAGGATAAATTCCTAATAGAAAAAGGTGGCCCAAAGACTCGGGTGAATCACCTAAGCTATTGAAATAATTTATTTATTTATTCGATTGGGATAACTTATCCACACCGGTATCAGTGTTAGTAGAATGGGT
>JAUSIF010000355.1 GCA_030648135.1 Xanthobacteraceae bacterium | reverse complement strand
GCGCATCCGGCAAGTGATAAGGCTCGAGCCGGCGTAGCACGAGACCCCGCTTCAATAGAAAGGCGTCCGCGTCCTTGGCGCTCTTGCCGGACTTCTTCGGGAAATGGATGAGGATGAAGTTCGCGACGCTCGGCGTGACGTCAAGGCCGAGCGCCTGAATCTCCTCGGCGAGCCAGGGCAGCCAGCGCGCATTATGCGCGACCCCCCGCTCCACATGCGCGGTATCGCCGAGCGCGGCGATGCCCGCCGCACTCGCCGGTGTGTTCACGTTGAACGGGCCGCGGATGCGGTTCACCACATCGATCACATGGGCCGGCGCATACATCCAGCCGAGCCGGAGCGCGGCGAGACCGTAGATCTTCGAGAAGGTCCGCGTCATCACCACGTTCTCGCTCATCGCCGTGAGCTCGATCCCGGCTTCGTAGTCGTTGCGGCGCACGTATTCGGCATAGGCCGCATCGAGCACCAAGAGCGTACGCGGGGAGAGCGCCGCGTGCAGCCGGCGCACCTCGGCGAAGGGCAAATAAGTGCCGGTCGGATTGTTCGGATTGGCGATGAAGACGAGCCGCGTGCGCGGCGTCACCGCCTTCAGAATCGCATCGACATCGGTGGTATAGGCGCGCTCGGACGCGACCACCGGCTTGCCGCCGGCGGCGAGCGTCGCATTGCGGTAGACCAGGAAGCTGTGGGTGGTGAAAATCGCCTCGTCGCCCGCCGTCAGATACGCTTGCGCGAGCAGATTGAGAAGATCGTCCGAGCCAGCACCGCAGACGATCCGCGTCGGATCGAGGCCGAACGTGCGCCCGATCGCTTCGCGCAAAGCCCTCGCGGCACCGTCGGGATAATAGGCGAGCGAACCCGCGGCCGCGTGAAAGGCTTCGACCGCCTTCGGGCTCGGCCCCAGCGGCGTCTCGTTCGAGGACAGCTTGTAGACTTTGGCCGCGCCGGGCGCGTGGCTGCGCCCCGGTTCATACGCCTCGATGTCGAGGACGCCGGGTCGTGGAACGGGACGCTCAGGCACGCTCATACCTTGGCTCCGGACGCGCAACGGCTCTGTAAACGGCAAACCGTCGGGCTAGACGGTATAGCGGGTCGCGTGGCCGCCGACGAGGGCCGTCGTCCGCACCGATGCGCCCGCGGCGATGAGTGCCGCCGTGATCTCGGCAAGCTTGCGGCTAGGCGGCAATGAAACCAAGAGCGCCGCCCCATCGAACGCGCTCTCGGGCACGGCGAGCACCTCCGCGAGCGGTGACAGCGCGCGCGCAGCCGTGGCACTCCAGCCGGCGACCCGGATGCTCCAGGTCTCGACCTCGGTCGCGGCGGCTTCGGCGACCACCGGCCGCGACAGCACGAACAGCGGCAATGAGGCGGGATGATCCTTCCGTTCGACGAAGGGCAGCCGGGCAATGATCTTCGGAGCCTTTTCATCCTCGAGCGCCGACCACCAGGCCCCTGCGCCCGCGACGTTCGTTGCCGGCACAAGGCCGAGATCGCCTTTCGAGCCCTCGACCGCAGCGACCACCGCCGCTGCGCCCCGATGCGGCGTGAGCGGAACCGTGAAGCCGAAATGAAATCGCGCGGAATCACGCACCAGCGCATCCCCCGCCGAGAAATCGGCATGCACGGCGTAGGGCGCCTGCACAAACGTGAAGGTCGCGATGATGACCCGCCAGATGCTCTCGACCGTATCGAGGGGCAGAATCCCGCGATGGCGCTCGACCAGACGGCGCATCATCTCGGCTTCCCGCGCCGGCCGGAAGGCGGCACTGGTTTCCTGCGTGCGCTTAACCTTAATGAGCCGATCGATGATCTCGCCGCGCTCGATCAGGAGCGCATGAATCCCGGCATCGATGCGGTCGATCTCGGCGCGCAATTCGAGCAGCTTCGGCGCGGAAGCGGATTTCGCCTTGGATTTGTTCGACTCGGACATGGCGCAGCCACTCGGGAAACGGCGCCGTGATAGCGGCGAGGCGGCTGGAACGCAAAGAAAACATTGACAGGGGAATGGGCGGCTTCCTAGCTCTAGCCCCCGCCTGGTTTGGCGGACCGTTATCCGAGGGCGCAATGAGTGTGACTAGCGTTGATCTCGAGGCCCCAGACCGTCGTGCCGAGGCGATCCGCCGCGAAGCGGATGAGCCGCACTCGCCGCTGGTGCGCTTCGGTTCAGACAAACCGCTCCGGCTCGATGCCGGCGTCGATCTCAACCCGTTCCAGATCGCTTACATGACTTACGGCGAGCTCGATGCCCGTCGTGCCAATGCAATCCTCGTCTGTCACGCTCTTTCGGGCGACCAGCACGTGGCGAGCGATCATCCGGTGACCAAGAGGCCCGGCTGGTGGGAAACCATGGTCGGGCCCGGCAAGCCGATCGATACCAACCGCTTCTTCGTGATCTGCCCCAATGTGTTGGGCGGCTGCATGGGCACGACCGGTCCCGCCTCGCGCAATCCGGCGACCGGCGAGCCCTATGGCCTATCGCTTCCCGTCGTCACCGTGCGCGACATGGTGCGGTCGCAGGCGATGCTCTTGGATCATCTCGGCATCGAGAGCCTTCTCTGCGTCACCGGCGGATCGATGGGCGGCATGCAGGTGCTGCAATGGGTGGCAAGCTATCCCGACCGCGTGTTCGCGGCGCTGCCGCTCGGCACCGCCGCGCGCCATTCGGCGCAGAACATCGCCTTCCACGAAGTCGGTCGCCAGGCGGTGATGGCCGATCCCGATTGGAAAGGCGGCCGCTATCTCGTCGAGGGCAAC
>JAUSIF010000352.1 GCA_030648135.1 Xanthobacteraceae bacterium | reverse complement strand
GCTCGGCGCGCTCGCGGCCTTGGCGCCGAAATCGACCGCGATGACCCGACCGCGTGCGTTGTCGACGGCAGGCGCCAGCGCCTTGAGCGCCAGCTCGATAAAGCGCGCGGCGGGCTCGGTGAAGTCGAGATCGCAATCGATCCGGTCGGCGACACGCTTGCCACCGAGCGCCGCGAGCCGTTCATCGAGCGCCTTGCCGATGGCGCAGAACTCGGTGTAGGCGGTGTCGCCGAGCGCGAGCACTGCGTACTCGACGCCGTCGAGACGTGGCGCCGCTTTGCCCATCAGATCCGCATAGGCGCGGACGGCGCGGGCGGGCGGATCGCCCTCGCCCCAGGTCGCGGCGATCACGATTAGGCGCCGCACGTTCGCAAGGATCGCGACATCGAGATCCGCCATGTCGACGAGCGAAGGCTTCAGTCCTATCTTGCGTGCCGCCTTGGCCATATCCGATGCGAGCCGCTCGGAATTGCCGGACTCGGTCGCATAAAGGATAGTGAGCGGCTCGGCCGGCTGCGCGCCGGGAGCGGGCTGGAGCGCCGCGGCCGAGGCATCCAATCCAGCAAGAAAGCCGGCAAGCCACGCGCGCTGGCTTGGGCTGGCAAGCCCGACCACGCGGTTGAGAATCTCAATCTCCTCCTCGTCGAAGGGTGCGGTCTGCGGGATCGTCGAAGGGTGGCTCATTATATAATCCGGGATTCGCTAATTGATGACCGGCTGGGCGAAAATGAATCCACCGAACAGTAAGTGGGCGAGGAGCAACGTCCAGAAGACATTGAAGGTTTGGGCGACGATAAATGCGAGCGCCGGCCGGCCCTGATCCGTCGTAGCGAGCTCGACGAACCGCGTCTCCAGCCCGATGCAGACAAACGCGAGCGCGAACCACCAAAGCCTGATTTCTCCGAGTGCTGCCTTGGTTCCACTTACCAATTCAGGAGAGAGCGCAAACGAGAAGATGGCCGAGGCGATGACGAAGCCGATCACGAACTTCGGGAAGCGTTCCCAGATCACTGTAGCGCTCACCCGCTGACCCGTCGCCTTGCCGGCTTTCAGCGTCCACCAGATCGCCAGCATGAAGGCCGCAACTCCGATCAACGCGTTCTGCGAGAATTTGACGATGACGCCCGTCTTCATGGCGACATCGCTAACGAGAGCACCGGCCGCGACCACGGAGGCGCTGGTGTCGAGCGTGCCGCCGAGCCATGCACCAGCGACCAGATCGTTCATTCCGGTGGACTTCGCGATCCACGGCATGACGATCATCATGGGCACGGCAACGATCAAGACCAGCGACGTGACATAGGAGAGCTTCTTCTTGTCGCCCTGGATCGCGCCGCAGGCGGCGATGGCGGCAGAGACGCCGCAGATCGACACTGCGGTCGACAGCATCGCGCCGAATTCGTCGTCCACGCGTAGCTTCCTGCACAGCCAGAAGCACACGTACCAGACGATGAACACCACCAGCACCGCCTGAACGATGCCGAGCGCGCCGGCCTGGAGCACTTCCATGAAGAGAAGGCCTGCACCCAGCGTCACGAGGCCCGTCTTGATGAAGAACTCGGTCTGCACCGCCGGTTTCAGCCACGCCGGAACGCCGATGGTGTTGCTGATCAGGAGCCCCAGGAAGAGCGCGAAGATTACGTATTCGATCCCCCAATTCTGGAACAGTCCGTTGCCGGCGAGAAAGCGAGAGAGCCATGCAAGGCCGAAGACGACCGGCAAGCCGATCAGGAAGGGCACTACCCGCCCGCCGAGCAGGGCGATGCCGATTGTGGTCACGATCACGAATCCGATTCCGATATAGATGACCTTCGAGAAATTATCCCGAGTGAAAACCCGGGCGCCTGCGACGGCTGCGGCATGTCCCCGGATCTCGCCGGCGAGCGCACCGGGTAGAGTTCTGCTGCCGAGCGCCGCCATGCGGCCGGCGGCGGCCTCGATCGCCTTCCGATCTTGGCTTACGAGAGCATCCCTGAGACCCTTACTCAGCCCGATGACGTTCTGCTGTCTCTTGGCCTCGGCTTCCTTGGAGATAGAATTGAGCGCGTCGATCCAGCCGGGCGTCAGCGAAGCGATCTGACTGTCGGTCGTCCAGCGAAAGCTCGGCACGACGTTCCTCAGGTCCGCGACTTTCCACTGAAAGGCCAGCAGCACAGCCGCGATGACCACAAACCCTAAGAGGACAGCCGTCCAATCTTCGGTGCGCCACCGTCTTGTTGCGGTGGCTGAGTCTCTTACGTTGGCTATGGATGCGGTACCTACTGACGTTGGATTTTGCATAGCGATCTCACCAGGGGCTAAAGGGCAGAACGTCTGAATCGATCAGGACGAGATTAACCCTCAATTATCCTGTGATTCACGATAACATCCATTACTTATCCGTCAATATACAAATAATAACATATATTTTCTGTATTTATTAGCGCGCGGAATAGAAATCACGCTTGGCCAAGTCAAATTTTGCGCTGTTTGAGTGAGATCTTCGCGAGCTTCCGCTATCTCACAACGCCAGCTTCGCGCAAATAACGCAGCACACCGGGGTGAATCAGTTCGAGACGAGGGGCCGCAGCAACCGTGTTCGCGGCCGTGGTCTCGCGGGCCTGCTTGAGCCGTTTACCCAGCGCATCTTCCGCGCGATGGAGCGCGCGGGTCAACCGATAGGCCACATCATCGTCGAGCGTCGGGCGCACCAGGATAAAGCTCCATGAGCCAACCGAATGTATCGGTGCGCTCTGACCTGGATAGCTTTCTGCCGGGACCGTCATCGACTTGAGAAAGGCGTGCTTGTCGCGAATGCGCGCGACTTCGTCCTCATTGGGCGCGATAAACCGCGCGCCCCCCGAACTCCGGGCCACCAACGTGAAGCCGGGCCAGCCGAGACCGCCGCCCCACAATGCAGCCACGCGCCCATCCAGTACCATCGCCGGGCCGTCGCCGGCATTGTCGAGATAGATTGCCTGAAAATCCTTGTCCTGATCGAGCCCGATCCCGTCCAGCACGTAGCGAGACAGGATCACCAAACCGGAACCACGCGCACCAAACGCTATCGGTTTGCCGACCAAGTCACGGATGGATTTATAGGGGCTATCGGCGCGCACAACGAACATGCCCGGTGTCGAATACATTGCGGCTATGATTTTAAGGTTGGTACGTGGCCGACCGATTCCAGCAAACGCCTCGTATGCAGGCTCGCCTGTTACGAGCGCGAGATCGAGGTTACCGGCTTCCAGCAAAGGAATGTTCTCGGTGCTGCCCTTTGTGTTGCGGGGCTCGATCGAGATCGATGAATCCGTTTGGTTGATGACCTCAGCGACGGCGCCGCCATAGAGAGGGAAACCACCGCCTGGTGTTGCGGTCCCAAGGCTGAGAACTAATTTCTTCACGGCGAGTCCCAAATCTTGTGCCAATGCAGCGGTCAACTAGAGCACCGCAAGGGCAAAATGGTCTTGAATATGAGCTGCATATTTCGCTCCCGGGACAATGATACGAGCTGGTTCCACAAAAATCTCGGGCTCTCTGAATAAAATAATATTGATGCAAGAACAAAAGATTAGCTGGCGAAGGGAGCAGTCCGCTGCGAACCAGTCTTTGTGAAACAATTCTCAGATCACCGATGCAACCACGTGGCTCGACGACTACTGGCTAATGGCTAAGATCAGGTTGGTGAGCAGATTCCATCGGCTTTCGGCGATGAAATTCTTGAATCAATGCTCGCAACGTCGATGCATTTGGGCAATAGCTCTCCCATTTTTTTACCGCAGTCCCGTCAGCCAGATCGCGTACACATCTGCCGGTGCTTCCGCACTTCGTACAAACGCGCTGAAGATCGCGAAATACTTCAGGATGCGCGCGGGAGACTTTGGTAGGATCAAGGTGAAGGACGCGCATCAAGCGAGGCAAGCGCTCCGCAACGTCGGGATTGCCCTCATTTACCGCGACGAGCTCGGCCGACGACAGGCCCATATCATGGGCTATACGTGCGAGTTCCCCCTCGTCCAACCTGTTCAATTCCCAGCGCGTATGAATCCTATCGACCCAATTGCGTAACCAATGCGTGAGGCGCGTCATGACCTTTGCTCCTCTTAGACAAAGGACCCACACACAAATTATGTATGTATGTATATTTTTTGCCGGGCGCACCAACTTCACATTGACATGGATCAAATTCATCCCGCGCCTTGTTCGTCTTGCTTGAGCACGCGCTCGACCATGCGGCGGAGACAGGCGGAGCCCGCATTAGCGCCGGCCGTGACCGCGCCGCCGCGCTCGCCTGCTCGATCTCCGCCAATAGGTCACCGAGTAACATCGCCGCCGTCAATGCACGCGGAGCGCCTCGACGCCAGCGAGTTCGATGCCTTCGATCCGCGCCCGCGAAGCGAGGCGGGCGATATATTGCGCAACTGCACGCCGCTCGACACTCTCGGCGAGATAGT
Source organism: Xanthobacteraceae bacterium (assembly GCA_030648135.1). Taxonomy (GTDB): domain Bacteria; phylum Pseudomonadota; class Alphaproteobacteria; order Rhizobiales; family Xanthobacteraceae; genus JAUSIF01. The sequence continues at coordinate 3,038 of JAUSIF010000352.1, read as the reverse complement.
CCGCAATGCGGGCAGCCACTGCTTCGAACGGCAACTCGCGCCCCTCGATCTTGCGGTCGAGGCGGATGATGTGATGACCGTAACGCGTCGCAACTGGCTCCTCGCAGAGCGAATCTGGCGCGAGCGATATGAGGGCGCGCTCGAATTCCGGCGTGGTCTGTCCGCTCGTGATCTGACCGAGGTTGCCGCCCTGCGCGCCTGACGGACATGCCGAATGCAGGCCCGCGAGATCGGCAAATCGCTCCGGATGTGCGTTCAACTCGGCAAGTATGCCCTTCGCCACCTCCCGCGCCCGGCCATAGGCAACGACGTCCTTCGCAAGCGCCGCAAACAGAATATGAGCCGCCTCGTAGATATCGGGCGTGCGGAATCGTCCGCGGTTTTGCTCATAATAGCGCCAACAGCTATCCATATCCGGCTCGGGTGTTTTTACCTCGCGCTCGATCAACGCGCGGATAAGCGCCTCTTCGTCAGTCTCCCTGCGGTCCTTGCCATCGGTCAGCGGCTCAGCAGCGAGTTCGAGCCGCTGTGCCTCCTGCAACAGCAATTCGCGGATCGCCAGCGCACGCGCTGCCTCCTTCCACGCGGCCATGGGTGATGGAGCTGGATGATGCTGGGCTTCGCGCGCAATGGCATTTCGCGGAATGGCGATGCCATTGACGCTAACAAATATGGGCTTCGCCGAGATCGCAGAAGATCGCACCGAGCAGATCATATCATCACTCCGCGGGGATGGGAGCGGTCGAGCGTACGGCACCGCGCTCGGGCCGCGTGGTGCGTACCACTTGATAGCCGCGTCGGCCGAGATACCAGATTGGCGCGCTCCACACATGCACGAGCCGCGTGAACGGGAAGACGAGGAAGATCGTCATGCCGAGGAAGAGATGGAGTTTGAAGATCGGATGCGCGTCGGCGACCAGGGCAGAGACACCGGGCTGTAATAGCAGAACCCCCTGCGCCCAAGTCATGAACTTCACCATCTCGTGGCCGTCGAGATGATTGAGCGATACCGAAATGGTGGCGAGGCCTAGGATGAGCTGCGCATAGAGCAGGAGCAGAACCGCAATGTCGCCGAAGGACGAGGTCTTGCGGATGCGCGAGTCGAACAGTCGCCTGTGCACCAATAGCGTAATGCCGATGAAGCACATGACACCGGCTACGCCGCCGCCGCCGATCGCCATCCACTGCTTCGCGGTGTGCGAGATGCCGATCGTGTCGAATACCCAGATTGGCGTAAGCAATCCGACGAAATGCCCGAAGAAAATAACGAGGATACCGACGTGGAATAGGTTAGAGCCCCACATCAGCTGGCGGCGGCGCAAAAGCTGGCTCGATCCGGACCTCCACGTGTATTGCTCACGGTCGAACCGCACCCAGCTTCCGACTAGGAAGACCGTCAGACAGAGATAAGGATACCAGCCGAAGACAACGTGGTTCAGAATCTCGCGCATGATGCTCTCCTCAAGACCGCGAGATGATGGGACGGGTCGCGGCGGGAATGGTCACGCCGGCAGCGGGACGCCGAGCCGCACGAATGCGGGCGACGAGACCATCCTTGCAGCTATGGGTCGCACCGGGACCGAAGATGACGGGCTCATCTTCCCAGGCGGCATCGAGCGCGGCGAGATCGGTCGGATCCGGATCGGGCGTTTCGAGCAGCTCGGCAACTTGCTCGACTTTCGGCTTGGTGGTGGAGAGCGCAACCAGCGCGCGGAACACTGCCTCGTAGGACGAGCGGCGCTTGCGCAGGCGCTCGGCGATCGCCGACAGAATATGCGCTGGCTGGCCCAACAGTTCGTACGCCTCGGCAGCAGGACGGGTAGATAGGAACTCGAGAAACAGTGGCAGAAAGTCGGGCAATTCGGCAGCAGTGATCGAAAGCCCGTTCTTTTCATAGAGCGCCTTGAGATTGATCATCGCCTGGCCGCGGTCGCGGCTCTCGCCGTGCACATGCTCGAAAAGATGCAGCGACAACGAGCGCGTGCGGTCGAATAAAAGCACATAGCGTTCCTGCAGATCATAAAGATCGCGCGCCACGATCTCCTCGATCAGAATGTCGAGCTGCCGCCGAACAGCGGCGGACAATTGGCCTTCCGTCTCAATGGCCGCCCGCAATTCGGGGGCCGCTTGCTGTAATTCCTCAATAGGATAGCTGAGAAGCGCTGAGAATACCTTGAAGGTCTTGGTCATCACGCGACCTCCATCGGAGTCTTCGCCCGCTTCGGCGCGCCAAAGAGATTGGTCTCGGTGGTGCCGCCGGAGCAGCCATTGCCAAACGAGAAACCGCAGGAGCCGCGCAGGTCATAGGCATCCTCGTCCAATTCGCGGTGTGCGGTCGGGATCACAAAACGATCCTCGTAATTGGCAATCGCCATCACCTGATACATCTCCTCGACGGCAAGCGAGGTAAGACCGACGCGCTTGGCGATATTCTCGTCGATCACGCCGTCGATGGTTTTCGCGCGCATATAGGCGCGCATGGCGAGCATACGCTCGAGACCCTGCGCCACCGGCTCCTCTTTGCCGGCGGTCAAGAGATTGGCGAGATATTTGAGCGGAATGCGGAGCGAGCGCACATCCGGCATCTGGCCGTCGTGACCGATCTTGCCCGCCTGCGCCGCCGATTGGATCGGCGAGAGCGGCGGCACGTACCAGACCATCGGCAGCGTGCGGTATTCGGGATGGAGCGGAAACGCGACCTTCCATTCCATCGCCATCTTCCATATCGGCGAGCACTTCGCGCCTTCAAGCCAGTTATCGGGCACTCCGTCGGCGCGAGCCTGTGCGATCACGCCTTCATCGTTCGGATTGAGAAAGATATCAAGCTGGGCCTGATAGAGATCCTGCTCGTTGGCGGCGCTCGCAGCTTTCTCGATGCGGTCGGCGTCATAGAGCACCACGCCGAGATAGCGGATGCGGCCGACGCAGGTTTCCGAGCAGACCGTCGGCTGGCCTGCCTCGATGCGGGGGAAGCAAAAGATGCATTTCTCGGATTTTCCGCTCGACCAGTTGTAATAGATCTTCTTGTAGGGACAGCC
>JAUSIF010000347.1 GCA_030648135.1 Xanthobacteraceae bacterium | reverse complement strand
CCCGCGCACCGCGCGAGGGTCAGGCTCAGTTTGAGGTCAAACAGCACGTCCACCCAAAAATCGCGGTAATTTCGATCGGGGCGATTGTGCATCAGAATGACGGGGCAGTTGAGCCGGCCGGCCAGCTGCGCCATGGGGGGCAGTGGCAGCGCGGGATTAGTTTCGTTCGCGCGCGCGGCGTCGCGCCAGCGCTCGCGCAATTCGGGCGTGAGGCCGGCAGTGAGCCCCCAGATATCATTGATCATATCGGCGCCGCCGCGGATCGCAGCATCGGCCACGCCGGCCTTGTGGGTATCGATCGAGATGGGCGCGGCGGGCCACGCGCGGCGCAGCGCCGTGAGCGCCGGGAGCACCCGATCCATTTCCTCCGTGACGGAAACCGGTTGACTGCCGGGCCGGGTGGACTCGCCGCCCAAGTCGAGCAGCTCCGCGCCCGCGGTCAGCATCTCGCCAGCGCGATCGACGACCGCCTGCGTGCTGGCGAGTTGGCCGCCGTCGGAGAACGAATCCGGCGTTACGTTCAGCACTCCCATGATCAACGTCCGCGAGCCAATCACCGGGAGCCTACGTCGATGCGGGCTCTGCCAGACGGGAGCGGTGCGGCGTATCCCGGCGTCAAAATGTGTCATGCCGTCGACGGAGGTTGCAGACGTGTTAATAGTAATATTCGTTGAACTTAACAAACGTCGTGTATCACAACTGTCCATGGTTAAATTTCACGGTGAACTCGTCGGGGGTCACGGTTTTGTGGCCTGATTCAAAAGGGATTCACGCATGAGCGAGCCGCTGGCGACGGCAATCGAAGATGGTACGGCGAGGAGCCCGGCAACGGACCACGTTTCCCGCCTTGCCTCGGAGCGCGGAAAGTCCATCGGCGGCGCGCGCACGCACGCCTACGACCGAAATCACGTGTGGCATCCGTTTACACAGATGCAGGAGTCGTTTGATTTGCCAGCGCTGGCCATCGTGTCTGGACGCGGCGGCTGGCTGACGGACACCGAGGGCCGTGTCTACCTGGACGGCAACGCGTCGCTCTGGACGAACGTGCACGGGCATAACGATCCCGATCTCAATGCCGCGCTCCAGCGGCAGCTCGCGCGGGTGGCGCACTCGACCATGCTCGGTCTCACTCACCCGGTCGGCGCTGAACTGGCCGCGGAGCTGGCGCTGCTGGCGCCCGCGGATCTGGGGCGGGTTTTCTTCAGCGACAACGGTTCCAATGCGGTCGAGATTGCGCTGAAACTTTCGTTTCAATACTGGCAACTTGTCGGGCGGCCCGAAAAAACCGGCGTTATCGGGCTGGCGGGCGGATATCATGGCGACACGTTCGGGGCGATGGCGGCGGGCGACAGTGGTTTCTTCCACGACCGCTTCCGCCCGTGGTGTTTTCCGGCGGCCCATTTTCCCGCGCCACATTGCGACGAGTGGGGCGGACGCGTGCGCGCGGCCGAGGCCTCGGGGAGCCTGCACGCGCTGCGCACACTGCTCGAGAAGGGAGCGAAACAGACCGCGTGCGTTATCCTTGAACCTTCCGTGCAAGGCGCTGCCGGGATGCGTTTACAACCGCCGGGTTTTGTGCGCGAAGTCGCCCGGCTTTGTCACACCCATGGCGTGCACCTGATCCTGGATGAAGTGTTCGTCGCCTTCGGCCGCCTCGGGTCAATGCTCGTGTGCACGGAGGAAGGTGTGACGCCGGATTTCCTTTGCCTGGCCAAGGGGCTCACGGCGGGCTATCTGCCGCTGGCCGCGACGATTGCCCGCGAGGAAATCTTCTCGGCTTTTCTCGGCAGCTACGAAAGTCGCCGGGCATTTTTTCACGGTCACACGTTCACCGGCAATCCGAGCGCGGCGGCCGTCGCGCTCGAAAATATTCGCAAGCTCCGTCCCTTGGTGGCGAACGGCATCCTGCGCACGCGCATCGCCTGCTTTGGCCGCCTCCTGGACGAGATGTTTGCGGCGCACCCGCACGTGCGCCAGATCCGGCAGCGCGGCCTGACGGCGGCGCTCGATCTCGCACCCTCGCGGGACCGCGACGAAGCGTTCCCGATGTCGCAGCGCGTGGGCTTGCAGGTGTGTCTGCGCGCGCGCGAACACGGCCTCTTGCTACGGCCGCTGGGCGATTCGCTGCTGCTGGTGCCGCCGTTGTGCCTCGACGAGGACGAACTCGGCGAACTTGTCCATCGCACCACCCGGGCGCTCGCCGATGTGCTGCCCGTCTGATTTTTTCTAATGGCCACCCACGTTCTTACCTTCATCCGCGACATCTACGAGTTGCCGTTTCCGGAATTGATCTTTCGCGCGCAAGCGGCGCACCGGCGCCATCACGATCCCGCGGGCATCCAACTCTGCACACTGCAGTCGATCAAGACCGGACGGTGTCCGGAGGACTGCAAATATTGCCCTCAGTCCGCCCGCTATGAAACCCAACTTTCCGCGGAACCGTTGATGGACGCCGAGTCGATCCTTGCCCGCGCGCAGGCCGCCCGGGCCGGCGGAGCTTCGCGGTTCTGCATGGGCGCGGCGTGGCGCGAGGTGCGCGACGGGCCGCAGTTCGAATCGGTGCTGGCGGCGGTGCAAGGGGTCGCCGCGCTCGGACTGGAGGTGTGCTGCACCCTCGGAATGCTGACCGGCTCGCAGGCCGTCCGCCTGAAGGAAGCGGGCTGCACGGTGTATAACCATAACCTCGATACATCGAGAGACTTTTATCCAAAAATCATCACCACCCGGACGTATGCTGACCGGCTGGCCACGCTCGCTGAGGTGCGCGAAGCCGGATTGCAGGTCTGCAGCGGCGGTATTCTCGGAATGGGGGAGAGCGTGGACGATCGGCTCAATCTGCTGCGCGAACTGGCGTCGCTCGATCCGCAGCCCGACTCCGTTCCAATCAATGCGTTGATCCCTGTCGCCGGCACGCCGCTGGCGCAACAAGCGCCGGTCGATCCGTTCGAGTTCGTGCGCATCATCGCCACGGCGCGAATCCTCATGCCGCGCGCCATGGTTCGGCTGTCCGCCGGTCGGACGATGATGAGCGACGAGTGTCAGGCGCTTTGTTTTCTCGCTGGTGCCAACAGTATTTTCCTCGGCCCCAAGCTCCTCACCACCCCGAATCCCGAGCGGACCGCGGACATGAGCCTGCTCACCCGCCTTGGCCTGCATCCGCTCGCCGCCCGAGAATCCAAGGAGGTTTGTCCACCGGTGGCGGCGGTGAATTCGTAG
>JAUSIF010000334.1 GCA_030648135.1 Xanthobacteraceae bacterium | reverse complement strand
CTTGCCGCTTAGGCTCCCTGAAACGACGCGTGAGCAGGGGGATTGTGGGGCATCGACGTGCAGCTTCTGTTTGGAGACTATGCACTCGACATCGACCGGCGTGAGCTGACGCGCGGGTCCGATCTGATTTCGATTGGACCTCAAGTCTTCGATTTGCTGGTCTACCTGTTGCAGAACCGCGAGCGCGTAGTCAGCAAGGATGATCTGCTGGAGGCAGTCTGGCATGGGCGGATTGTCTCCGAGTCGACGCTGACCAGCCACATCAATGCGGTGCGCAAGGCGGTCGGCGATAGCGGCAAGAAGCAGCGCCTGATCCGCACCGTTGCCCGCAAGGGATTCCGTTTCGTCGGCGAGGTCAGGGAAGCACAGACGTTGGGTGACCGCGGTCCCGCGAAATTGACACTGCCAACAAGATCCAACGAAACAAGCCATGTGCCGGCGCTGGCGCTTCCTGACAAGCCGTCGATTGCCGTTTTGCCCTTCCAGAATATGAGCGGCGATCCGGAGCAGGAGTACTTCGCCGATGGTGTCGTGGAAGAGATCATCACGGCATTATCGCGCATGCGTTGGCTGTTCGTCATCGCGCGCAATTCGAGCTTCACCTACAAGGGCCGGGTCGTGGACGTGAAACAGGTCGGTCGCGAGCTGGGCGTGCGCTACGTGCTCGAAGGCGGCGTGCGCAAGGCGGCCAGCCGCGTGCGCATCACGGGTCAACTCATTGATGCGGCCACCGGCATGCATCTGTGGGCGGATCGCTTCGAGGGTTCGCTCGAGGACATATTCGATCTGCAAGATCAGGTGACGACGAGCGTGGTGGGCGTGATCGCACCGAAGCTGGAGCAGGCCGAGATCGAGCGGGCCAAGCGCAAGCCGACCGAGAGTCTCGACGCCTACGATTACTATCTGCGCGCGATGGCGAGCTTGTATCAGTGGACCAAAGAGTCCAACAACGAAGCGCTGCGGCTGTTCTACCGGGCGATCGAACTCGATCCTAATTTTGCCTCTGCCTATGGCGTAGCAGCGTGGTGCTACGTCTGGCGCAAAACGCAAGGTTGGGTAGCCGATGGCGCGCAAGAGACCGCCGAAGCCACGCGGCTGGCCCGGCGCGCGGTGGAGTTGGGCAAGGATGATGCGATCGCGCTATCTGCAGGCGGTTACGCGCTTGCCCACATCGCCGGCGACCTCAACGGCGGCGTTGCCTTCATCGAACGAGCTCTCGAACTCAATCTAAACCTGGCGGGGACGTGGCTCAACAGTGGCTGGGCGAGAATCTGGCTGGGCGAGCCGGAGGTGGCAATTGAGCATTTGGCGCGTGCCATGCGCCTAAGCCCCCTCGATCCGATCCTTTTTCGGATGCAGGGCGCGACCGCGGCGGCGCATTTTTTCGCGGGCCGCTATGACGAGGCATCGTCATGGGCGGAAAAGGCATTACGGGAGAATCCGAATCTTCAACAAGCATTACGTACCGCCGCAGCAAGCTATGCGCTCGCCGGGCGGCTTCAGGAAGCGCAGAAAGCCATTGCCCGCATGCGTCAACTCGATCCCGATTTTCGCATTTCCAATATGAAGGATCGGCTTCCAGCATTTCGTCGGCCGCAAGATTTCGCCAAATACGCAGAGGGCTTACGAAAGGCGGGGGTATCGGAGTGATCGGCAGATCGATCAGAAGGCGGAGCGCACGGGCGTGCCGCCGAGCGGGAAGACGCTGGCGGAGTGGCTCACGCGGCACTGATTGCGGTGGCCGCAAGATTGCGCGTTCCTGCATCGGCCTTCTTGACACGCCGCTCGATCAATTGCTCGATGACGCCGCGAGGTCCCGGCGCGAGGAGGGCTAAATGGTCCGGCCGATCCTGATCAACGGCAAGTTCGTCGAGGCGAAGTCGAATTCGGCGATCGAGGTGCATAACCCCGCTACGCTCGAGCCGCTGGACAGCGTGCCGGCCTGCGGCGAGGCCGATGTCAATGCCGCGGTCAAGGCGGCGCGCTCGGCACAGCTCGCCTGGTGGAGGATGCCGGGGGTCGAGAAGGCGGAGCTCCTGCATGAAGTGGCGCGGCGGATTCGCGAGAAGCAAATGGCCATCGCGAAGGTGATGACGCAGGAAACCGGCAAGCCGCTGATCGAATCCAGCGACTGCGTCAAATGGGTGGCCGAGTGCTTCGACTATTACGCCGAGGTCGGCCGCTCGGCGCTCGGCCTCACCGTGCCGCCCGGCGCCGACCATCAGGTGAACTTCGTCCGCAAGGAACCCTACGGCGTGGTGGCCTGCATCGCGCCGTTCAATTTCCCGCTCCTCCTCACCGCCTGGAAGGTGGCGCCGGCGATCGCGGCCGGCAACACGGTGGTCTGCAAGCCGCCGCACCAGAACCCGCTCTCCGGACTCCTGCTCGGCGAGGTCTATGACGTGCTGCCGCCGGGCGTGGTGAATATCGTGACTGGCGCCGGCGACACCGGCAGCCTGCTGCTGAACCATCCCGACGTGGACATGATCGCGTTCACCGGCTCCACCGCGGTGGGCAGGAAGATCGCGGCCGCGGCCGGTGCGCAGTTGAAGAAGATCAATCTCGAGCTCGGCGGCATCGATCCGCTGCTCGTGTTCGCGGACGCCGATATCGACGTGGCGGTGCGCGGCGCGGCCTGGGCGCGGCTGTTGAACGCGGGCCAGGTCTGCACCTCGTCCAAGCGCATCTATGTGGTCGAGCCGATCGCCGAGGAGTTCACCAAACGCCTGGTCGAGCACGTGAAGACGCTCAAAGTCGGCAATCCCATGGATTCCACGACCGACATGGGCCCGCTGATCTCGGCCGACGCCGTCGACAAGCTCGAACAGCAGGTCGCGGCGGTGGTGGCCGAGGGGGCAAAGCTCTTGTTGGGCGGCAAGCGTTTCCAGCCGGGCGGCCTCAAGGGCCATTTTTTCCAGCCGACCGTGGTCGCGGGCGTGCGTCACGGCGGCATCGCCACCACCGAGGAGTTGTTTGGCCCCGTGGTCTCGATCTTCTACGTGAAGGACGCGAACGAGGCGATCGCGAAGGCGAACGATTCCGAATACGGCCTCGGCGCCACGGTCTATACCAAGAGCCTCGAGCTCGCTATGCGGGCGATGGAAAACATCAAGGCGGGCAGCTTCTGGATCAACGATCCGCTTTCCGACAACAACGCGGCGCCCTTCGGCGGCATGCGCCATAGCGGCATCGGACGCGAACTCGGCCCGGAAGGGCTCGACGCCTTCCGCGAGCCCAAGCACGTCCATCTCGATTATGTGCAGGAGCGGAAGCCCGACTGGTTCCCCTATGCGAACAGGAAAGTTCCCCCGGCATAGGGCGGTGACGCTTTGCGGCCGAACTAGGTTAAGCTGACGCCAGAGCGCAGCTAGACCGCGATCGATTGAGATTGAATCGGGATCGCGGTCTAGCTTATTGCTTGCGCATGATCATTTCCGAAACCCGGTTCCCACTTTTCGGGATCATGCTCTAGGGAATGACCGCGCGACCTGCGGGGTTCATCCTGGTG
>JAUSIF010000328.1 GCA_030648135.1 Xanthobacteraceae bacterium | reverse complement strand
CCCGCGCGGCGATGACGCGCGCCAAACTCGCCTCGTCGATCTCGGCGGGCGTTCGCGGCGGCCAGGCCCAGACCCCGCCCGGCAGCGCCAAAATCGATCCCTGGTGCGACATGCCGGCGAAGCGGAAGCCATTCGCGCCGTAGCCCTCGATCGCCGCGCGTCCCGGATAATGCGGCTCGCGGGCGGGCTCGCCCACGCTCAAACGCCCGCCTTGGCGGCGGCTTCCGCATGCTCGGCCGCGTCGACGCTCTCGACGCGTCCTACGCCGACGCCGAGATAGATCAGCATGGGAGCGGCGATGAACACCGAGGTATAGGTGCCGACCAGCACCACGCCGAACATCATGGTGGCGGTGAAGCTGTGAATGGCATGGCCGCCGAATAGAAGCAGCGCGAGCAGCGCCAGCGTGACCGTCACGTGGGTGACGATGGAACGCGAGAGCGTCGAATTGATCGAGATGTTCAGGAGCGCCGCCATCGGCAGCTTCTTGTATCTCCGCAGCATCTCGCGGATGCGGTCATAGATCACCACGGTGTCGTTCAGCGAATAGCCGAGAATCGTGAGCAGCGCCGCGATGCTGGTGAGGTCGAAGTCGATCTGGGTCACGCACATGAAGCCGATGGTGAGCACCAGATCGTGCACGTTCGCGATCATGGCGCCGAGCGCGAACTGCCATTCGAAGCGGAACCACAGATAGATCAGGATCGAGAGAATGGCGAGCACGATGCCGAGGGTGCCGTAGCCGAGCAACTCCTGCGAGACACGCGGGCCCACCACCTCGACGCGCCGGTATTCGACGCTGTCGCCGAGCACGCCCCGCACCTTGACCACGACCTGTTGCTGGGCCGCTTCGCCGCCCGGCTGCTGGGCGATGCGGATCAGCACCTCGCCGCGCCCGCCGAATTCCTGCAGCTGTACCTCGCCGAGATGCAGTCCCTCCAGCGTCGCCCGCATGCGCGCCATGTCGACGCTGCCGGTCTTCGACTGCACCTCCATCAGCGTGCCGCCCTTGAAATCGATGCCGAGATTAAGCCCGAAGTGGAAATAGGCGGCCAGCGCCAGGATCGAGAGCGTCGCCGATATCGGGAAGCTCACGCGCCGGAAGCGCATGAAGTCGAAGCGGGTGTCGTCCGGTATGATGCGAAGCAGGCGCATGGTTTCGTTAGGTCACTCTCAAGGCGCGATCACATTGGAATGCGGGTCGGCCGCCACCACCACACCCAGGTCGCCACGATCAGCCGGGTCATGGTGAAGGCGGTGAACAGGGTGGTGAGAATGCCGATGCCGAGCGTCACCGCAAAGCCCTTTACCGCGCCGGTGCCGATATAGAACAGTACCGCCGCGGCGATGAAGGTGGTGATGTTCGAATCCAGGATCGTGCGCAAAGCCTGGGTGAAGCCGGCGTCGAGCGCGGCGATGGGCGAGCGGCCGGCGCGCACCTCCTCGCGGATGCGCTCGTAGATCAGCACGTTGGAATCCACCGCGATGCCGACGGTGAGCACGATCCCGGCGATGCCCGGCATGGTCAGCGTCGCCTGCAACAGCGACAGGATGCCGATGATCATGCCGACGTTCACCGCCACCGCGATGTTGGCGAACAGGCCGAACAGGCCATAGGTCGCGAACATGAACACCACCACCAGCACGGTACCGAGATAGGCCGCGCGGATGCCGGCTTCGATGGAGTCCTGGCCGAGGCCGGCGCCGACGGTGCGCTCCTCGATGATGGTGAGCGGGGCCGGCAAGGCGCCGGCGCGCAACAGAATGGAGAGATCGTTCGCCGCCTGGACGGTGAAGCTGCCGCTGATCTGGCCGGCGCCGCTGATGATCGGCTCGCGGATCACCGGCGCCGAGATCACCTCGTTGTCGAGAATGATGGCGAACGGGCGGCCGACGTTCTCCTGGGTGGCGGTGGCGAAGCGGCGCGCGCCGGCGTTGTTGAAGCGGAAATTGACGACCGGCTCGTTCGTGCGCGAGTCGAATCCGGGCTGGGAGTCGGTGAGCTCCTCGCCCGACACCACCACCCGCTTCTCGATCAGATAGGGCTGCGGCGGCCGGTCGCTCGACATCAGCACTTCGGATTCGGCCGGCGGGCGGCCTTCCATCGCCTGTTGCGGCGGCATGGTCAGATCGACCATGCGGAAGGTAAGCTTGGCGGTCTTGCCCAGCAATTCCTTGAGGCGGGCGGGATCCTGCAGCCCCGGCACCTGCACCAGCACGCGGTCGGCGCCCTGACGCTGGATCAAGGGCTCGACGGTGCCGAGCTCGTCGACCCGGCGGCGGACGATCTCGATCGACTGGTCCACCGCCCGGCGGATGCGGTCGCGCAGCCCGGGCTCGGTCACGGCGAGCTGGATCAGGCCACCGCTGGCGTCGGAGACATCGATATCGCGCAAGCTGGAGCCGGAGAACACCCCGCCGATCGGCGAAGACAGTTCGCGCAACTTGCGCAGCGCCTCGGGAATGTCTTTCGGCTCGCGGATGCGGAGCTGGACGGTCAAGCCCTGGATCGAAAGCCCGGTATAGCCGATCCTCGCATCGCGCATCACGCGGCGCACGTCGTCGCGCAGATTCTCGGTTTTTTCCTTCTGCAGCGCCTTGACGTCGACCTCGAGCAGAATATGGGAGCCGCCCTGCAGATCGAGGCCGAGCACCATCTTGCGCTGCAGGAACGAGGGCATCGACTGCAGCGCCTGCGACGGGATGAAGTTCGGCACCGTGAGCAGACACAGGAAGGCCGAGACGAACACGATCGCCAAAGCCTTCCAGCGGGAGAAGTGCAACATCAGGAGTCCCCTCGCGCGCGCGAACCGGTCGCGTCCGCCGCGGCGAAAACCGCCTTCAGGATCGGCCCTCGTCCTTCACCGGTTCTCCCTTGGCGCGGACGTCGGTGACCATCTGGCGCATCTGCCGCACGCGCACGCCTTCGGCGAGTTGCAGCTCGATCTCGTTGTCGTCGACCACCTTGGTGATCTTGCCGACCAGGCCGCCGGAGGTGACGACGGTATCGCCGCGCCGGAGTGCGGTGACCATCTCCCGATGCTCCTTCACCCGCTTCTGCTGCGGGCGCAGGATCAGGAAATACATGATGACGAAGATGAGGATGAACGGCATCAGCGAGAGCAGCATGTCGCTGCTGCCGCCACCGCCGCCGCCAAATAAACCTTGCGCAAATGCGGGAGAAATCAGCATCCGGTCCTCGTCCTCTGTTGCCGGGAAACGCGAATTTTGCGAAAGCGGCCGGGACTATAACGGCGCATCGCCGGATTGCAAACGCCGCGCCGGCACGGGCCGGGTTCGCGCCGGAGAGTTCCCCGGCGGCGGCGCACCTGGCCTTGGCTCGGCGTATATCCGCGCTTGCGGAAGCAAGCCCGCCGGCCGCAAAATCGGGCACGGTAATGGGGAACGCATTGCGTCATCGCTACGCAAAAGCCGTGGCCTGCGGCCCGCGGACGGCGGCGGCGCTCGCGGCAAGCCTGTGGCTGGCCGGATGCGTCACCGACTTCGATTCCGGGCCGCTGACGGACGCGCAAGTCACGGCCAAGATGTCGCTCGGCGAAGCCAAGGCGATCATTCAGCGGGAGTATCGCTGGCACGGCAGCGACGGCTCCCGCGAACACCCGCAGGCCGCGCTGCAGTTCACGCCCGACCGGATCGAGGTGCTCATCATTCCGGCGACGGGCGCCAGGAGTAGATTCCGCGGCTGCCCGTACGAAGCCTTCCAGCCGAGCGTGGATCCGCAAGCCAACGTCGCCGATTGGGCGCCGCGCACGGGCGAGAGCTATTATCGGGTCACCACTTCGAGCGCGAAGAAGCCTTGCGACATTATCGTCAGCATAGCGACGCTGGAACGCGCCAAGGAATTTTCCAATGCGCTGGTGCGCTGGCGGCAGACCACGCCGGCGCAGCGGAAAGCCTATGCCGAGCAGGAAGAGCGGCAATTCGCGGCGGTGGCGGCAAATTACAAGACGGCCCGCGCCAAGCCGGCGCTTGCGGAAGAGGTCGGACAATATAAAGCCGCGGCGGAAAACGCCGTGCGCGAGCGCCGCTACGCCGACGCGGCGGATGCCTATCTCGAAGCCTTGAAGATCGCGCCGTGGTGGCCGGAGGGGCATTTCAACGCCGCGCTGGTGCTCGGCGAGATCCATTATTACGACGACGCCATCGACCACATGAAGAAATATCTGGCGCTGGCCGCGACCGCGTCGGGGGCCGGCCGCGCGCGCGCCAAGATCGCCGCCTGGGAGCGCGCCGAAAAATCCATAAGATAGACTGGGCGCCGAATGATCGGGCGTAGACGAGGTGAATCAGCCGGGCGCTTGCGGGCCGCCCGGCGTCCCGCTATGCCGCCAGCAGGAAGAGACCGATGAACAAGCCCTCGCCCGCCGACACCGTACTGGGTCTGCTCGCCAATGCCTTCGACCGCGTGGCGGGGGCGCTGGAGCGGCTGGCGCCGCCGGTCGAGGTGGCGCCCGATTTCTCCGCCGCCGACGCATTCGTCTGGCACGCCGCCGCCAAGCGGCTGGAGCCGGTCGCGCACGTCAATCGGGTCGAGATGGGCCTGTTGAAGGGCATCGACCGCATGCGCGACACGCTGGTGGAGAACACCGAGCGCTTCGCCAAGGGGTTGCCGGCCAACAATGCTCTGCTTTGGGGCGCGCGCGGCATGGGCAAGTCGTCGCTGGTGAAGGCCGTGCATGCGGCGGTGAGTGCGGAGCCCGCGCGCAAGGGCAAGCGTTTGAAGCTCGTCGAAATCCACCGCGAGGACATCGAGACGCTGCCGGCGCTGATGGCACAGCTCGGCGGCGCGCCGCACCGCTTCATCGTGTTCTGCGACGATCTTTCGTTCGAGCACCAGGACACCTCGTACAAGTCGCTGAAGGCGGTGCTGGAGGGCGGCATCGAGGGCCGGCCCGACAACGTGATCCTCTACGCCACCTCCAACCGCCGCCACCTGATGGCGCGCGAGATGATGGAGAACGAGCGCATGACCGCCATCAATCCCGGCGAGGCGGTGGAGGAGAAGGTGTCGCTCTCGGACCGCTTCGGGCTCTGGCTCGGCTTCCACCGCTGCTCGCAGGACGAATATCTGGAAATGGTCGAGGGCTATGTGGCGCATTACAAGATTCCGATCGACGCCGGGAAGCTCCGGAGCGAGGCACTGGAATGGGCGACCACGCGCGGTGCCCGCTCGGGGCGGGTGGCGTGGCAATATGTGCAGGATCTGGCGGGAAGGCTCGGGGTCTTGCTGAAGGACTAGAACATGTCCGGGATATTCCGGCCGGTGATTTTTGTCTTATTAGCGTCGGCACTTTCCGCCTGCGGCGGCTCGCTCTGGAAAGCGAAGGAGGAAATCATCGGAAACTCGACCGGCGGCTACATTCCGGCCTCGCTCGCGAAGGGCGACGTTCAGGCTACGGCGAACGCGTTTTGCGCAACGTACCGCCGCACGGCGAGGATCACCTTCACCCAGGAACAGGCCGCCGGCGACGTGGTGTTCGTTTGCGCCGACGCGGCGGCACCGGCGCCGGGGCCGACGGTCATTCCGGCGCCGTCCGCACCGCCGCCCGCTCCCAAACGGCCCCCTGCCCGCTAGCGATGACGAAATGCAGCGATGGCGCTGCGTTGGAGTGGGCAATCACGCACTTACACCGTCTCAGACTTACGAAAATGTAACTTTCTTTCCTGGTTCGGGAAGCTCAAACTTTTCGATAATTGCCGCGTCATTTCTTTCGCACGGGAGAAAAGCATGAGAATGTTTCTTGCGCTTGCCCTGATGTTTATGAGCACAGGCTCCTTCGCCGCCGAGGAGGGCGACTCCACTCGAGGCCAGCGAGTCTACAACGCTTGCGTGGCTTGTCACTCCCTGGAGCCGAACAAAAATATGACCGGACCGAGTCTCGCTGATCTGTGGGACCGTCCGGCGGGCGGACTCAAGAGCTTTACGCGTTATTCGGAAGCCTTGAAATCTTCCGGAATTATTTGGGACAACAACAGCCTCGACGCCTGGCTCGCTAACCCGGACAAATTCATTCCCGATAATGAAATGACGTTTCGCGGAATTCCCGATGCGCGGGCGCGCGCCGATTTGCTCGCGTTTATGAAGGAAGCGACCAAGCCTGGAAACGCGAAAATGGCGCAGACGCAAGGCGGCATGGGCGGGATGATGAGCCGCGCCGCGCCGAACTTGAAGAAGCTCGACCCCGAGGATCAGGTCCGCAAGATCAGCTATTGTCGCGACACCTATCGCGTGACCACCGCCGACGGGAAAACGCACGCCTATTGGGAGCGAAATCTGCGCTTCAAGACAGATTCCGGCGATGAAGGCCCGGTGAAAGGCGCGCCGGCGATTCTCGGTGCGGGCATGATGGGCGACCGGGCAGCGGTGGTATTTTCCGCGCCCGAGGAAATAACGCAGTTCGTCGTCCGCGAATGCTGAAAGAAAAAACGAACATGCGTCTCCTTGGCTTCGCTCTGTTGACCCTCGCGCTCGTTGTTCCGGCCCGCGCGCAGGAGCCGCCGAAACAGGCGACGCTCTACAAATCGCCCGACTGCACCTGCTGCGAGGGCCATGCCGCCTATCTGAGACGGAACGGCATTCAGGTGAAGATCATCGAGACGCCCGATCTGACGGCGGTCAAGAAGGCGAACGGCGTGCCGGCGGAATTCGAAGGCTGTCACACCATCCTGCTCGACGGCTACGTGATCGAGGGGCACGTTCCGATCACTCCGATCCGCAAGCTCCTGCGCGAGCGGCCCGCGATCAAGGGTATCTCGCTGCCCGGCATGCCGCTAGGCTCGCCGGGCATGACTGGGACGAAGGAAGGCCCGTTCGTAATCTACGAGATCAGCGAGGGCGAGAAGCGCGTTTATTCGACCGAATAAAGCAGATCAATTGTTACATCTTGTCTCGCTCACACGTCTGGCTCGACAATAACTTCCAAAATTCAAATCGACCCATTATCCGCCTAAAACCAGCGATGACGGCGCCGATGACCCGTGTTAGGTTCCCATCGACGGCTTTCAAACCTCGGCAGGAGTGATGACAATGCCTCGCGTTGCCTTCGTGGCCGGCCTATTCGCAGCTCTGTTCCTGAACACGCCCGCGTCCGCGCTGACCGCGAAGGAGAAGCAGGACATCTGCAACTTCGGCGCCGACGATCAGAAGCTCACCGGCGGCGCGCGCAAAACCTTTCTGACCAAGTGCATGGCGAAAGAGGACGCGCCGGCCAAGCCGAAAAAAAAGATGACCGCTCCCGCAGGCGCGCCGGCCAGCAAATAAGCATTCGGCACACCGCCAATCGCGGCAAAATCTTGTCTATCAACATACCGCTTGGCCAAAAAACGTATTGCCGCAGGGCCTTATAAAAATTCCGCGAAAAACTTATGCTCATCCTCCGCACAGCACTTAAGCTGATGCCGTCCTGATCCAGCGAGGGGGCGCGTGGCCACGCGAAACCATGTGGGATCGGGATCGGCGCCCGCTGTCGTGGTTAGCCACCGCGGCACCGGGGCATCCGGGGCACCGCCCGGCGGCACTAGGACCGCCCGCGAGGAGCTCGCTGACGGAGAGGCTTCGGTTGAAGCCTCGCGAAAAGCGCGGCCCGGGACCGTAAATCGCCGAGCTCGGAGCGCCGCATGGCGGCGCGCGCGCCCGCTCTTGCTTGCGCAGACTACGCAAGCTTGTCTGCGGTAC